>RZZF01000127.1 GCA_009929975.1 Clostridia bacterium | reverse complement strand
GTATTGGACTGACCGGGCTGAATCATGCCATATTTTTTGGCGACATCCATCCGGATATCCTCGATCAGCGGGAAGGTGACTTCCAGATTCTTCATGCCTTTCCATTCGAGTTCATTGATTCTGCGCAGCCAGGCGATATGAGCATACAGCGAATCGACTGAAAGGCCGACCAGCTCAGTGTTCATCGCCTTGAATTCATCCATCATACTGGCAAAGGTCATGAACTCAGTCGTACAGACCGGGGTGAAATCAGCGGGATGCGAGAAGAGGATGACCCATTTGCCCTTGTAGTCTTCCGGGAAATTGACCGGTCCCTGTGTGGTGACCGCCTTGAAGGACGGAGCCTGTTCGCCGATCAGCGGCATTGTGTAATTGTCTTCCATGTGAATGACCTCCTGTTGATGTTTATAGCATATGCTTATTATAATTATTATAAATATCAAAGTCAACCGTATATAACAAAAATAAGACAACAGGCTGGTTTTTCGGATCAATGAGACAAGGCGCAGGCGCTGCATCCAAAAAGAAACTGGCAGCACGTGCTGCCAGTTTATGATATCACCGGGATTCAGGTCATTTGTGATGGTAAATCAACTGCCGGGTAAAGCCGTTTGATCCTGTCTGCCCGGCCGGCAGGCCAGTACGGGTCAGGCACCAGGTTCGACGTTGCCGGTCGGATCAGTATTCCAGTGCGCGGGGCAGTTCTTTCGCCTGGGCGACCCAGCTCTCAACCTGGCTGAGAACGGGGAGACGGCGAACCAGTTTTTTTGCTTCATTGACTTCGGCCATTTTTTCGACGAGATTCTGAGGTGAACGTCTGGCCAGCTCAGGGACGGTATCAACACCTGAGGCTTCCAGCAGATCCGCGTACTCGCTCCCGATCCCTTTGACACGGGCCAGATCGGCTCTGTTCAGCCATTCCAGAATCAACTTGTCAGAAACACCGGAAATCTCTGTCAGATTAACACGGTCTTTTTTTGTCCTGCCTTTTTCGAGTAGATCCTCAATAGACTTAATACCGGCGGCTTTCAGTTTTTCTTCATAAACAGCACCGATACCTTCAATTTCGCTTAGTTTTGTCATAGATTCATCTCCTTGCAGCTTTCTTTTGGGCTTATCAGGGAAAATGGCCTACCTGTAACTATGATAATCCTGTGATAACTAAAAAGATAGACCTGCTCTTATGTTGTTTGCGATAAAACGAATGGATTGACTATAAAAGGCAGGAAAATTTACAGATCGCGTGGTAATCTACATGATTGATCTGTTTTAAGCTACAATAACAGGAAAGGATTCAAGATCAATGACGGATCCATCATCGCATCGAGGAGGCACCCTATGTATCAAGACGTATTGAAAGCGATCGCCGAACGGTGCAGCATCCGCTCGTATAAAAGTGAACCGGTCAGCCGTGAGTTGCTGGACCAGCTTCTGGCGGCTGCCGTTCAGGCACCAAGCGCACGTAATTCACAGCCCTGGCATTTCAGTGTGGTCCAGGATGAGAAACTACTGACGATCATCAACCAGGAAGTCGCGGCTGAACTGGGCCGCTTCGATGATATTTTCTACCAGGCACCGCTGGTGATATTTCTGTCCGCGGATCCCCAGGGCGGATATAGTCGAATCGATTGCGGGATCGCGGTGGAGAATATCGCGCTGGCCGCACAGGCATTGGGTCTCGGCAGCGTCATACTCGGAATGCCTTCGCATGCCTTCAAAGGGGAGAAGGCCGATTGGCTGCGCCAGCGGCTGCGCTTTCCCAGGGGTTATGATTTCATGATCGCGATCGCGATCGGCTGGCCGGCAGCCGGGAAGGACCCGCATCCTGTCGATCCCGGAAAAATCGATCTGATCGAACCACTTGGGTCTGACGACTGAAACGGATCGTTATAAAAAAGTAATAAAAAAGGGAGCATCGGTACCATCCGACACTCCCTTTTCTGTTGAACCGTGCAGACTTATTTCTTGATCTGGTCAATCGCCGGGGCTTTTTCTTCCGGCAGGATCAGGTTGAGGATGATGCCGGCGACAGCCGCCAGCGCCATGCCGGAAATGGTGGTCAGTGCGGTGATCTGGAACGCCGCGCCGCCCAGACCGAGTACCAGCATGACCGCGCAGATGATGACATTGCGGGTCTTGGCAAAATCGACATTGGCTTCACTGACGACACGCAGACCATTCGCGGCGATGAAGCCGAACAGGATGATGCTGATGCCGCCCATGACCGCGGTCGGGATGGACCCGATCAGATCTTTGACCGGTTTGATGAAGGCGAGCAGCAGGGCGACAACGGCCGCGCCGCCGGTCACATAGACGGAACCGACACGGGTCAGGCCGACCACCGCGGTGTTCTCACCGTAAGTCGTGTTGGCCGGGCCGCCGATCATGCCGGCGACGAAGGTCGCGAGGCCGTCACCGAGGATGGTGCGGTCAAGACCGGGTTCCTGCAGGAAGTCACGGTCGCAGATCTTGCCCAGGACGGTATGGTCGCCGATATGCTCCGCGATGGTGACAAATGCCAGGGGCAGCATGGCCAGAGCGGCACTGAAATCCAGTCCGTAGAAGACGAATGGAGGTTTCGCGTTGGCATTGTTGCCGAACGGCAGCATGATCTTGGGTGCTTCAAAGATATTGCCGGCTGCGATATCCTGACCGATGGCGGATAAATTGGCCAGAACCAGCGTGTCGCCGCCGCGGTTGAAGATCAGGTCGATGACGATGGCCGCGATGTAGCCGATACCGATGCCGCTGATGATCGGGACGATCTTGAAAAAACCGCGGGCATGGACCGCGATCAGGGCGGTGGCCAGCAGGGCGATCAGGGCAACCGCGATTGCCTGGGCGCTCATTGAGCCTTCAGCGGGGGCCAGTTCGGCCATGCTGATGGCGGTCGGAGCCAGGCCCAAACCGATGACCATGATCATCGGTCCGACGACGATCGGCGGCAGCAGGCGCTTGAGCCATTCTTTGCCGGCGAATCGGATGATCAGCGAAACGACGACATAGACGACACCGATGCACATCAGGCCGGTTGCCGCCGCGGCGAAATTGGCTTCATCCGCGAAGTTCGGATCCGTTGAAGCAAGGCCCAGAGCGGCGGTGATCGCTGTGATATAAGCGAAGGAACTGCCCAGATAAACCGGGACACGGGCACCGGTACAGAGAATGTAGATCAGGGTGCCGATACCTGACGCCAGCAGTGCGGTGTTGACGGGGAGTCCCGTCAGAAGCGGTACCAGAACGGTTGCGCCGAACATGGCGAACACGTGTTGAAAGCTGAGGACGATGCCCCGGCCCAGTCCTGGTTTCTCTCGGATACCGATGAGCAGATTCGATTTTTCTTCCATGCTTTACCTCCTGTACATGAGAAAAGCTTTCTGACCTCGGGAGGCCGGAAAGCTTGTTAGATACAGGCAGGCTCGCCGCATTCATCCGGGTTCACCGTCAGACGCGGGGCGCGTGTTATCGTTCAGACTTTCTTGCCTCACAGGACCAGTTTAAAGCCTTATCTCCATAGACTGTATCATAAACATAAGAGTTGTGACAACCGTTTTTTTACTTTTCCGCGATATCGGAAAAAATGATGTCATCTGATATACTGATATGGATCATGATGATCCGGCTGAACGCGGCTCTGCTGAAGGACGGCCGATCGCAAGGAGGACCATTTGAAGATACAGATTGTCAGAGCCGGTATGATGCCATATGATCAGGCGCTGGACTTGCAGCTGCGGCTGCTGGCACTGCGCCAGCAGGATCAGGTGGACGACACGCTGCTGATGCTCGAGCATCCTCCGGTGATCACTCTGGGAACCCGCGGACAGATGGACCATGTCTATCGATCCGGAGAAGAGCTGGCGGCGGCCGGCATCTCCATTCATAAAGTCGGCCGCGGCGGTGACGTGACCTATCACGGACCGGGCCAGCTGATCATCTATCCGATTGTCAAGCTGTATCATCGCCCGGGCGGGATCCGTACGTTTATTGAAACACTGGAACAGACGGTGATGGCCTGGTTATGGGACGTTCACCGTGTCCGCAGCTATTGCGGGCAGGGAAAACTGACGGGTGTCTGGGTTGATGAGGCCAAAATCATGGCGATCGGACTGGCTGTCAAGCAAGGGGTGACCATGCATGGACTAGCACTCAATCTGAACACGGACCTGACGCCGTTCGACTGGATCAACCCTTGCGGTCTTGACCGGCCGGTGACCTCGCTGCGCGAACTGCGCGGACGTCCGGTCAGCCTGCCGGACAGCGTCAGCCAGCTTGGCGGCCGACTGGCCGCGGCACTGGGCGCAGACGCGGTCTGGCTCAATTCCCCCGAACAGCTCCAGCCGGTTCGCCGGCCGGACAATCTAGAACCGATCGTCGAGCCGGACGTGGCCAGTGAATGACAGGAGAAATAAAGCGATGGATCAGTCAACATCAAACCAGCCGATCAGACAGCGCAAGCCGGAGTGGCTGCGCGCGCCGTCTGGATCCGCTGATGCATTGCATGATATGCGCAGGCTGCTGCGTGGCCTGCACCTGAATACGGTCTGTGAGGAAGCGGCCTGCCCGAACTGCGGCGAATGCTTCAGCCGCCAGACCGCGACCTTTCTCATCATGGGCCCGGTCTGCAGCCGCCACTGTCGTTTCTGCCAGGTCAGTGAAGGCGATCCGCTGCCACTCGATCCGCAGGAGCCGGAACATGTCGCGGAGGCGGTCCGCCGCCTGGGCCTGCGTCATGTCGTGATCACTTCGGTCACCCGTGATGATCTGCTCGATGGCGGCGCGGCCCATTTCGCCGCGGTGATCCGGACGATCAAGTCCGCTGCCGTTGGTGCCGGATCAAAATCCGGCCAGCCGGCGATGGCTGTTCCGGTCATTGAAGTGCTGATTCCTGATTTCCAGGGCGATCTTTCGGCGCTGAAGACCATCATCGCGGCGCAACCGGATATCATCAACCATAATATCGAAACGGTCCGCCGCCTGTATGACCGGGTTCGTCCTGAAGCGGATTATGACCGATCACTCGAACTGATCGGCCGCATCCGCCGGCTGGCTCCGGAAATTGTCAGCAAATCGGGACTGATGGTTGGACTGGGTGAGACCCATGAAGAAGTGCTTCAGGTGATGGCGGACCTGCGCGGGCAGGCCTGTGATATTCTGACCATCGGCCAGTATCTCGCTCCGAGCCGTCAACATCTGCCGGTGGCGGACTATATTCACCCCGACCAGTTCGACCGGTGGAAGAGCGCTGGTCTCGCGATGGGATTCAAGTCGATCGCGGCCGGCCCGCTGGTGCGCAGCTCCTATATGGCGGAACAGGTGTCGGCCGGTCTCCTGTCCCGGCACACCTGACCCGACAGACCGATAAGGAGGCCGACGATGTGTGGACGCTACTATATCGATCAGGAAGACGATATCGCTGAGATGCGCAAAATTCTCGATGTGATCAGCCAGCGCTTTCGTGACGCGGCGCGGCAGACCGTCCTTCAGACCGGTGAGATCAGACCGACGAATCAGGTGCCGGTCCTCCGTGTCGAAACGGTGGAAGAGACAGCGGATCAGTCGCCGCTCATCCGCCCGGATCTGATGACCTGGGGCTTTCAGCATCCGGCGAACACGCGTGTGGTGATTAATGCCCGGTCGGAAACCGCGTCGGAAAAACCGATGTTTCGCCAGTCTTTCCAGACAGCCCGGGTCCTCGTGCCGGCGACGGCTTTCTTTGAATGGGAT
>RZZF01000446.1 GCA_009929975.1 Clostridia bacterium | reverse complement strand
CTGCCAGATGGTCTTTGATGGCGTCGTTGAGATCTGAACGGTGCCTCAAGCCATCAGGCGGTCTGTCGGTGAATGAATCAATTTTGGAAAGGTCAGGTGAAACAGGTGACAAAATATATATTTGTAACAGGCGGGGTGGTATCTGGCCTTGGTAAAGGGATTACCGTCGCGTCGCTCGGTCGTCTGCTGAAGCAGCAAGGACTCCGGGTGGCCGCACAAAAACTGGATCCATACATGAACATTGATCCGGGGACGATGAGTCCCTTTCAGCATGGCGAGGTTTTTGTGACTGATGACGGCGCGGAAACCGATCTGGATCTCGGCCATTATGAGCGCTTCATCGATGAGAATCTGACTCGTCATTCCAATCTCACTTCGGGCAGAGTCTACTGGAATGTTTTGAACCGCGAACGAACCGGTGGCTATCTCGGTGAGACCGTTCAGGTTATTCCCCATATCACGACTGAAATCAAACAGTTTATATATGATGGCGCGACATCGAGCAAGGCCGATGTGCTGATAACCGAAATCGGTGGAACAACCGGTGATATTGAAAGTCAGCCATTTATCGAAGCGATCCGCCAGATTTCACTTGAACAGGAACCGGATGACTGCCTTTTTATCCATGTGACACTGATCCCGTATCTGAAAGGGTCCGGTGAACAGAAGTCGAAGCCAACACAGCATTCGGTCAAGGAGCTGCGGTCGCTGGGGATTACGCCGCGTGTCATCATCGCCCGCGCGGATGAACCGATTGATGACGCGCTGAAAGCGAAGATCGCGCTTTTCTGCAATGTCCGGCTGGATTGTGTGATCGAGAATCTGACATTGCCATGTCTGTACGAGGCACCGCTTATGCTGCATAAGAACGGGTTGGATCGAGTTGTCTGCCGTGAACTTCGTCTGACAGCTCCTGAACCGGAGCTCAATGCATGGCGATCCATGGTCAAGCGGATCGCTGCACGCGAGAAGCGCGTCACGATTGCCATTGTCGGGAAATATATCCGGCTGCATGATGCCTATCTTTCAATTATTGAAAGTCTTCATCATGCGGGATTCGCGAACAGAACTCAAATTGATATCCGCTGGATTGACAGTGAGACACTGACGCCAGATCAGGTGGCGGAACATCTGGGTGATGTGGACGGTCTGATCG
>RZZF01000126.1 GCA_009929975.1 Clostridia bacterium | reverse complement strand
GCTGATGGGCCTGAATAAGGTAACGGTTCATCGACTGCTGTCGACGCTGGCGCAGCGCGGCTTCATCGAACGGGACAGTTCCGGCCACCGCTGGCTGCTCGGCCTGAAAATGATCGAGCTGAGCAGCCTGCGCCTGAACAGTCTGGAGCTGAAGACTGAGGCACAGCCGATTCTGCGCCGGCTGATTGAGCAGACCGGACAGGCAGCGCATCTGGCCATCCGCGACCGGACGGAAATCGTCTATATTGAAAAGATGGAAACCGTCCATTCGATGCGCATGTATTCGCAGATCGGCAAACGCAGCCCTGCGTTCAGTACCGCGCTGGGCAAGGTCCTGCTGGCAGCGCTGCCGGATGAGGACCTGGCCGCGATGCTGGACCGGGCTGAACTTAAGCCGTTGACTGCCGGAACAATCACTGACACCGTGACGCTGGCCCGCGACATCCGTCAGACTCGCCAGCGCGGCTATGCGCTGGACCGGGAGGAAAATGAACCCGGTATCTGCTGTCTGGCCGCACCCGTCTACGATTATCGTGGCCAGGTGATCGCGGCGATCAGCACGGCCGGCGACCGGCGTGACTACCTGGACGATCCGGGACATCCGATGATCGGTCAGGTGAAGGAGGCGGCCCGCCAGATCTCACGGCGCATGGGATATGTAGAAGAACAGATCATATCGATAACAGAAACACATCAGGGAGGTACCTATGAGTAAGAAAGTGGTTACATTTGGTGAAATCATGCTGCGGCTGAAATCACCGGGCATGGAGCGATTCGGCCAGTCACCGGCTCTGGAGATGACCTTTGGCGGCGGTGAGGCCAATGTCGCGGTTTCCGCGGCTAATTACGGCATGGACGCGATGTTTGTCACCGCGCTGCCGAAAAATGATATCGCGGATGTCTGCATCCGTGAACTGCGCAGCTTTGGTGTTGACACCAGCAAGATCAGACGCAGCGGCAGCCGGATCGGCGTATATTACCTGGAAGGCGGTGCCAATCAGCGGGCATCCAAAGTCATCTATGACCGTGATCATTCCAGTGTCTCAGAAGTGCAGCCGGGCGATTTTGACTGGCAGGATATTTTTGCCGGCGCGGACTGGTTCCATGTGACCGGCATCACACCGGCGATTACCCAGAACTGCGCCGACGTGGCGATCGAAGCGATGAAGGCCGCCCGCTCACTGGGCGTCAAGGTTTCGATGGATCTCAACTACCGGGCGAAACTGTGGCAGTATGGCAAGAAATCATCGGAGGTCATGCCGGAACTTGTCCGTCTGACCGATGTCCTGATCGCCAATGAGGAAGACTGCCAGAAGTCACTCGGAATCGAGGCCGCCGCGGATGTCGAATCCGGTGAACTGTCTCAATCGGCTTATGAACAGCTGACCGCGCGCGTGCTTGAGCTGTATCCGAATCTCGAGCGGATCGCGATCACCCTGCGTGAAAGCCTGAGCGCGGACATGAACGACTGGTCGGCCTGCATCCGGGATGACCAGGGATTCTACCGCACCCGCGTTTATGAGATCCGGGACATTGTCGACCGGGTCGGCGGTGGCGACTCCTTCTGCGGCGGGCTGATCTATGGCCTGCTCCATCTGGAAGACTCGCACCAGGCACTCGAGTTCGCGGTTGCCGCCAGCTGTCTCAAACACAGCATCATGGGCGACTACAACCGGGTCAGCGTCAGTGAAGTTGAAAAACTGATGAAAGGTGATGCCACCGGGCGCGTCCAGCGCTGATTGGATCAACCGGCTTCCCGTTCCTGTGAATGGGAAGCCTTTTTTTTCGGGAGGACCCTGAGATGAAACTGATCCGCTACGAGCTGTTCAAGGTTCCGCCGCGCTGGCTGTTTCTCCGTCTGGAGACCGATGACGGATTGGTCGGTTGGGGAGAACCGGTCGTCGAAGGCCGGGCTGACACGGTCCGGGCCTGTGTCGAGGAGCTGTGGCCCTATCTGGAAAACAGTGATCCTGCCGATATCGAGGATATCTGGCAGCGCATCTACCGCGGCGGGTTTTATCGCGGCGGCCCCATCCTGACCAGCGCGCTGTCCGGCATCGAGCAGGCGCTCTGGGATATCAAGGGGAAAAAATTCGGAGTTCCAGTCTATCAGCTGATGGGCGGCCGCTGCCGCGACCGCATCCAGGTCTATAACTGGATCGGCGGCGATCGGCCGGACGATGTCGGGGCCGAGGCGAAGCGCCAGGTCGAGCGCGGCTTCCGGGCCGTCAAGATGAACGCGACGGAAGAGCTGCACTATATCGACAGCCACCACAAGGTGGACGCGGTACTTGAACGTGTCGCCGCGGTACGGGCGGCCGATTCGGACCTGATGATCGGTATTGATTTTCATGGCCGGGTGCACAAGGCGATGGCCAAAACACTGGTCCGCGAGCTCGAGCCCTTCCATCTGATGTTCGTCGAAGAACCGGTGCTGTCGGAAAACCTGGAAGCACTGCGTGATCTGGCCCATCTGACCACCATTCCGATCGCGACCGGCGAACGGCTCTATACCCGCTGGGATTTCAAGGAGCTGCTCCATCAGGGCTATGTCGATATCATCCAGCCGGACCTTTCCCATGCCGGCGGCCTGCTTGAATGCCGCAAGATCGCGGCGATGGCCGAGGCGTATGATATCGCGGTCGCCCCGCACTGTCCCCTGGGGCCGATCGCGCTGGCCAGCTGCCTCAACCTCGATGCCTGCACACCCAACGCGTTTATCCAGGAGCAGAGCCTGGGCATCCACTACAATGTCGGCAATGATCTGCTCGATTATCTGCAGGATCCGGCTGACTTCACCTATGCGGACGGGTATGTCAATCTGCCGGTCCGTCCCGGACTCGGTGTCGCGATCAACGAAGACATGGTCCGTCAGCGGGCCGAGGTCGGCCACAGCTGGAAAAACCCGGTCTGGCGTCATGAAGACGGCAGTGTTGCCGAGTGGTAAAGTAAACAGGAATCGACCATCAACCGGCCGGTCCGTAATGAGCGGGCCGGCTCATGATCAGGAGGAAAATTATGCGTTATGTCCGATACCAGCATGGCGGTGAAGACCGTTGGGGCTTTCTTGTCAATGACCAGCTGATCCAGCCGCTTGACGGCGCGCCCTATGAAGACGGATCACCGCGCGGCACACCGCTGCCGCTCAATGCCGTGACCCTGCTGGCCCCGTGCAGTCCGAGCAAGATTGTCGCGGTCGGCAAGAACTACCAGGACCACATCGATGAATTTGACAGCGAACGTCCGGCCAATCCGATTCTGTTCATCAAGCCGTCCACCACGGTTCTCGCGCCGGACGCGACGCTGAACCTGCCGCCGCGTTCCATCACCGGGCAAGTTGATTATGAAGGAGAACTGGCGATTGTGATCGGGAAGCAAGCCACGCGGATCAAGGCCGGCCAATACGCCGATTATGTGCTCGGCTACACCTGCCTCAATGATGTCACCGCCCGCGACCTGCAAAGCAAGGACGGGCAGTGGACCCGGGCCAAGGGCATGGACCATTTCGCTCCGGTCGGCCCCGTGATTGAGACGGAGCTGGACCCGTCTGATCTGCAGCTGCGCACCCGTCTGAACCATCAGCTTGTACAGGAGTCAAAAACCAGCCTGATGATCTGGAAAATTCCCGAACTGCTTGAGTTCATCACCGCGCATATCACCCTGCTGCCGGGCGATGTCGTCGCCACCGGAACGCCGGCCGGCGTTGGCCCGATGAAGCCGGGCGATCTGGTGGAAGTGAGCATTGAGGGAATCGGCGTGCTGAAAACCCATATCGCGGATAGCGTGGCGGACGCTGAATAACCGGTCAAACCGCCTCCCTTGTTCTTGACAGAGCCGGATGGGATCGTTATGATGAAATTGTCATTGTGCCCGGGCACGGTTGGACACCGTGCCCGGTTCGCGCAGAAAGGACGGCGGCCATCATATGAGTGTCTCGATTCGTGAAATCGCACGCCTTGCCGGGGTTTCCCGCGGCACGGTCGATCGTGCGCTCAATAACCGCCCGGGAATTAATCCGCAGATCAAGCAGCAGATACTCCGGATCGCCGACGAGGTCGGCTATCGCTCCAACCGGGCCGGCCGGATGCTGGGGCTGCGCAAGAAACCGCTGACACTGGGCGTCCAGATGCCGGCAGACGGCAATGATTTCTTCCTCGATGTCAGCGAAGGCCTGGAAGAAGCCGCGGCTGAATTTGCCGATGCCGGTCTTTCACTCCGGATCGAAACGATGAAGGGCTATTCTGTGGAACGCCAGCTGGCGCAGCTGAACTCGCTGCTTGCCAGCGGTGTGAACGGTCTGGCTTTCGTGCCGATCGATCAGCCGCCGATCCGTTCGTTCATGCAGAAGCTGGCCCGCCAGGATATCCCGGTGATCACGCTGAACAGTGATATCGCGGACGCGCCGCGCCTGTGCTATGTCGGCAATGACTACACCGCCAGCGGCCGCACCGCGGGCGGCCTCCTCGGCCTTCTGGCCGGTGATCGTCCACTAGAGACCCTGATCATAACCGGATCCGTCCAGGTTCTCGGTCATAACCAGCGCATCCGCGGTTTCAGCCAGGTGGTGCGCGAACATTATCCACACATTCACATTCTCGATATTCAGGAAAACCAGGATGACGACCAGCTGTCGGAACAGCTGGTCGCTGACGCGCTGCGGCGCTGGCCGCGGCTGAACGCGCTGTATCTGACCGCCGGCGGAGTCGCCGGTGCCTGCCGGGCGGTACGCCGTGCGGCTGACCGCCGTTTGAAAATTGTCTCTTTCGATCAGACACGGGCGACGGAACCGCTGCTGCAGGAAGGACTGATCACCGCGTCAATCAGTCAGGAACCGCGCCAGCAGGGCTATCAGGCGATCCGCCTGCTCTTCGATTATCTGCTCGATGGCAGCCAGCCACCCGAGCGGGTGATCATGCCGAATCATATTCTGATTCGTGAACATCTAAGCCATCGCCCCGATTCTGGCAATCGGGGCTGAGGTATATCGCCGGCAGACGCCGAGCAAAGACTGTCCCCCGGACAGTACAGGAGGTCGACCCATGAAAGAATTTTATCCCAATGTTCCAACCATCACCTATGAAGGCAGCAAGACAAGCAATATGCTGGCGTTCCGCTACTACAACCCGGACGAAGTCATCGCCGGCAAGACGATGCGTGAGCATCTGCGCTTTGCTATGTCCTACTGGCATACCATGGTGGCTGAAGGGACCGATATGTTCGGCGTCGGCACCGTGGACAAGAGCTATGGCGCCCACGACCCGATGGAGCAGGCCCGCAACAAGGTGCACGCGTCCTTCGAACTGATGAATAAGCTGGGGCTCGATTTTTACTGCTTCCACGACCGTGACATCGCGCCGGAGGCGGATCATCTGGCGGAAACCAACCGCCGACTCGACGAAATCACCGATCTGATGCTGGAACAGCAGAAGAAATACAACAAGAAAGTCCTCTGGGGGACCGCCAATCTCTTCACCAACCCGCGCTACCGCCACGGTGCCGGGACAGCCTGCAGCGCCGATGTCTTCGCGTTTGCTGCCGCGCAGGTCAAGAAGGCACTCGAACTGACCGTCAAACTGGGCGGCGAAGGCTATGTCTTCTGGGGCGGCCGTGAAGGCTATGAGACCCTGCTCAATACCGATATGAAGCTGGAACGCGACAATGTGGCCCGCCTGATGCGTATGGCGGTCGACTATGGCCGCAGCATCGGCTTTACCGGTGACTTCTACGT
>RZZF01000445.1 GCA_009929975.1 Clostridia bacterium | reverse complement strand
GATATGGCAGCCGCGCGCGATGAGGCCGCCGCGATCATCGATCGCCTGCGCTCAACCGGTTGGCAGTTCGCCTCATCAACCTATGGATATATCAATGCCAGCCAGCACCCGATGGAACGGATTACCGATGATACCGGGAAATGGCTTGATCAGGTCGGTTCGCTGACCGGCCCGGTCTCCATGCTCAACTATCCGAACGGCGCGTTTATCCAGGGCTCTGACGAACGGGCCGAATGGCTGCGTGAGCAGGGATTCATCCTCTTTGCCGGGCAGGGGACACGGGCGTATTTCTATGTGGGCCAGGATTATTATTATGTTGATAAAACGCCGATCAATGGCTTTACGCTGCGCAACAGCGCGTCGTATGAACTGGACCGGCTGTTTGACGCCGCCGAGATCTATGACGCGGAAAACCGGCCCTGACCTTGATCGGTGGACCGGTTTTGTTGCGCCGATGAGCCATGTGTGAAGGTCAGCGCATGAAAAATTCCTTGTAAAGCTCCTTGACCGCGTAGTTGCAGTATTCATCACGGACTCCGAACATGACACTGATTTCCGACGAACCCTGATTGATCAGTTCGAGGTTGACGCCGGCCTTGCTCAGAGCGGTCGCCGCACGGGCTGTCACACCAACGGTCCTGGCCATTGCTTCGCCGACAATCATGACAATCGACAGGTTCCGGTCGACGGCAATCTTTTCAATGCCGAGTTCATTGATCAGCCGGGCCGTAACATTTTTCTCCTTGTCCGGGGTGAAAACAGCCTCCCGCATGACAATGGACAGAGAATCAATCCCGGAAGGCATATGCTCGATCGGAATATGTTCATCGGCGAGGATTTTCAGGACCTGCAGCGCGAAGCCGATTTCCCGGTTCATCAGATATTTGCTCATGTTGAGTGTGCAGAAGCCTTTAGCGCCGGCAATACCGGTGACGACACCTTCAAAATTGACCCGGCTGCGCACAATCAATGTGCCTCTGGCGGCCGGATTGTTGGTATTGCGGATATGGACCGGAATGCCCTTGCGATAGGCCGGTGCCAGTGCCTCATCGTGCAGTACGGAAAATCCGGCATAGGCGAGCTCCCGCATCTCATCATAAGTGATTTCATAGATCGGATGGGGATTTTGCACCAGTGTCGGGTTGACGGCATATACC
>RZZF01000125.1 GCA_009929975.1 Clostridia bacterium | reverse complement strand
GCAACTGGGATCTGGTCGGAAATAACACTCCGGTCTTCTTCCTGCGCGATCCGTTGAAATTCCCCGACCTGAATCATGTTGTCAAACGTGATCCGCGGACCAATATGCACAGCGCGGCCAACAACTGGGATTTCTGGTCCTCCCTGCCGGAAGCACTGCATCAGGTGACCATTACGATGAGCGACCGCGGCATTCCCCGCTCTTATCGCCACATGAACGGATATGGCAGTCATACCTACAGCCTGATCAACGCCGAGAACCAGCGTGTCTGGGTAAAATTCCACCTGAAAACGCAGCAGGGCATCGAGAACCTGACGGATGCCGAAGCGGAAGCGATCATCGGCAAAGACCGGGAAAGCCACCAGCGTGACCTGTTCGAGAATATCGCGAAGGGAAATTTCCCCCGCTGGAAGATGCAGGTCCAGATCATGACGGAAGAACAAGCCGAAGCGATGCCGTATAATCCGTTTGATTTGACAAAAGTCTGGTATAAAGGCGACTTCCCCCTGATTGATGTCGGCTATTTTGAGCTGAATCGTAATCCGGAGAACTATTTCGCTGAGGTCGAGCAGGCCGCCTTCAATCCGGCCAATATTGTTCCCGGCATCGGCTTTTCACCTGACAAAATGCTGCAGGGCCGCCTGTTCTCCTACGGAGACGCACAGCGTTACCGTCTGGGCGTCAACCATCACCAAATCCCGGTCAACGCACCGAAGAACAAGGTCAACAGCTATCACCGCGACGGACAGATGCGGGTTGACGGCAATGCCGGCGGAACGCTCGGATATGAACCGAACAGTTATGGTGAATGGCAGGAGCAGCCAGAGCACCGTGAACCACCGCTGGAAATCAGCGGAGCGGCGACCAACTGGAATTTCCGGGACGATGATGACGATTATTTCATCCAGCCCGGAAAACTCTTCAATATGATGAGTGATGAGCAGAAGAAGGTCCTGTTTGAAAACACCGCCCGCAACATGGGTGACGCGCCGGACATGATACGCCTGCGGCATATCCGCAACTGCTATCAAGCGGACCCGGCGTATGGCCGGGGTGTGGCCGCGGCCTGTGGCCTGTCCCTCGACGAATCCGAACTGCAGGGATAATCACCTGATAATCTGTCAGGACAAACCCGAATGATCCAGCCACCCTGCCGCTTTCCGCGGCAGGGTGGTTTCATGTTCTGAAGAATGCCGTTCACTCATACTGGAAGACAAAACACTGTCCTGACACCTCGGTGGTCAGATTCAGCTGAGGGCCGCGCAGATCTTCGATCTGCCAGGTCTCTGCGGCCAGCCTGAGAAATGAATCGACGGAACTGATCGGCATATTACCGTAACCGATCTGATAATGCATCGGCGCGATATTACGGGGTTTCAGCTGATTGATCACCTCAATGGCCTGTCCCGCGTCGAGGGTGTAAAAACCGCCGACCGGAATCAGAAGCAGGTCCGGTGAGCCGATTGCTTCAACCTGTTCGGTGGTCAGCAAATGGCCCAGATCACCCAGATGAACCACGGTCAGACCGGCTGAATGCAGAATATGGACCGTATTTTTTCCGCGTTTCTGCCCTCCCTGATCATCGTGAGCCGTCATCACCCGCCGATAGGACCAGCATGAGGGGTCAGCCGGCCAGTTCCGGCCGGTGGTTATCTCCTGCAGCCAGCCGTCAGCCGGCGGCGGCAAAAACCTGACCGAGGGCGGATAATCATGATCCTCATGATGATGGCTGGCCAGCATGGCATGCGCCGGCACATGGAACTCAGGATAACCGATCATGTCAGGACGATAGGGGTCCATCACAATCACCGCATATCCATTGTCCAGACTGAAACAGGCATGTCCATGCCAGCGGACGTGAAGTTCATCAGTCAATCGGTTCATCACGAACACCTCCTGATACAAAAACTGTCAGACAGGGTACAGACAACTTCAGTATAGCACGATATACTGTTTCCACTGAACATCCTGAAACGTAAAGGGGGCTACCACATGCATCCATTCCTGAGAGCTGTCACCCGACCCCTTCAAGGTGCTGTCCGCGCAGTATCGCTGTATCCGGCGGCCATGCTCAGTGCTCTTCTGCTGGCCATCACGGCTTCCATCCGTGTCGATCAGGATCTTTCGGCACAGGCAGAACACCTTTTCAGCAGCCTGCAGCTGTCGCTTTTCCCGATCACCGCCCTGGGCATGGCTGTCGCCGTTTTCGTTATCTGGCAGCATGGCCAGACCCTGCGGTTCTGGCTGGCCAACAGTCTGCTCATTCCCATAGCCACGGCTTTGTTTCTGTTGGTCTGGCTGGGACCCGATCCGCTGCCGAACATGACGATTGCCCGTCTGGTTGTCGCAAGCGGAATTTTTCTTTTCGCCTTCATCCTTTTGACAGGCCGGCAGCCGGTCCCGCTCAACAGCAGTTCGGCTTTCTTTCTTCTGATCAAAGCCGCTGCCGTCGCGGCCTTGTATGCGGTCACCATTCTGCTGGGTTTGTTTTTTGTCGCTTTCGCGGTGGAAACCCTGCTGCTGCCTTCGTTGTCAGAAAAAATCTACATGCATATCGCGATATGGAGCGCGATGGTCTGGTTCGGACTGTTCCTCGGCTATCTGCCGGTCTTCGGACCTGGACGTGATGACGGGGAGATACGGCGTGTCTCAGCGATACCACGGTTTATCGAAATTTTGTTCGCCTATGTGCTCATCCCTCTCATGGCCCTGATCACCGTTGTCCTCCTGATCTGGGTGCTCCAGATCATCCTGACCCGTGACTGGCCGGCATTTACACGATTGAGCACGATACTCTCGATCTATACGTTGACCGGGATCTGGCTCAGTCTGATGGTGCGCAGTCTGAACGCGGCGACAGTTCGCCTGTACCGGAAATTGTTTCCGGCGGCCGCGCTGATTTTTCCCGCGTTTGTCACCTGGGCTCTGATCCTGCAGCTGCAGGACCACGGAATGAAAACCGCCGAGTATTTCGTCGCGCTGATGATCATCTTTTCCATGGTCAGCGCTGTTTTGCTGCTGCGTGTCAGCCATCGTAAAGACCGCCTGATCATCGGTTTTGTCATGCTGCTGATGACCGTCATGATTCTGCCATTCACCAGTTTTCTTGATCTACCGGTCGCCTGGCAGGCCGCGCGTCTGAAAAATATCCTGTCAGACCAAGAGATGCTGCGCGATGATCAGATTACACCGGCGAATCAGACATTACCGCTGGAAACCAGAGAATCAATCACCGACATCACTCATTTTCTTCTACAGGAAGAGGAATCCCGCAAGCCCCGCTGGTTTACCCGGTCATTGACCGATCAGGGACAGTTTACCCAGGTCATGGGGTTTGATCCGGTCTATGGTGACGGCCAGCCAGGGCCCGCGACACCGGACAAGGAGCGCTATCTTCTGCTGAGATTGTCCGCTGAACCAATCAGCCTGCCGGATGTCCAGACGGTCATTCCTGTCCTTCCTTACGGATCTGGTTCACCCGATGACCGTCAATTGACATTTAGCGCAGAAGGCGGCGACTATACGATCTGGCTGGGTGATGATCGTCCCATCCCGACTCCTGAGCTGGTCGTTGAACGGCCGGACGGCCAGAAGCAAAATATCCCTCTGGCACCTTTCTTCAGTGAACTGGCCGACGCCCAGCCGGTGGGCAGCGGCTGGCAGGACCAGGCGCTGCCAGCCGGTCAGATGATCATGCGCACAGATATCGGAGCGATAAACCTGATGGTCCTGTTCAGCGAAATTCAAATCATCACATCCGATGAGGTTCGCCAGTATCATTACGTTCTGCACAGCGTGTTCATCACACAGACCGCGCCATGAACAAAACTGCGCCATGAACAAAAAAAGACCGGCCCGGCCGGTCTTTTTTTCTCTTCACATCTGACAATCCGCGGTTAAGAAAGTTCTATCTCAAGTTCATCCCGCGAAATCTGCCAGCTGCCGTCTTCCATCACTGTCGCGGCCTGCGGAGCCTGTGCGCCATCACCCACCAGCCGGATCCGCCAAGGTTGCCCTGTCTGGCTCAGGTCACGGACGCGGATAATCCGGCCGGACCGGCTGATCTCAAACTGCCTCAGCGGCTGGCCGTCCAGAGCGGGGATCACGACTGTCTGCCGGCTGTCATCCGCCAGATCATAGAGATTCAGGGTGACATCGAACCCGTAGTCATACTCCGGCTTCGTATCCTCCGCACCCAGCGGGATCACACTGTCGTCGCGGACGAACAGGGGCAGTGAATCATAACCAAACGCCTCATGGTACCAGCGGCCGCCCTCACGCTGTTCACCGCTCAGCAGATGGGTCCAGCGGCCTTCCGGCAGGTAGTAGTCGGCGATACCCTCTTCATTAAAGACCGGTGCGACCAGAATCTGATCACCCAGCATATACTGCTGATCAAGCGGGCGGCAGTTCAGGTCCTCCGGAAAGACCAGCATCATTGGACGCATCAGCGGCAGACCGCTGACGGTCGCGTCGGCGGCCAGCTGATACAGGTACGGCATCAGGCGGCATTTCAACCGGGTAAACTGGTTCAGGACGTCACAGGCTTCATCATCAAATAACCACGGCACCCGGTAGGACGATGAACCATGCAGGCGGCTGTGCGATGAGAGCAGCCCGAACGCACACCACCGTTTATAGATATCAGCCGGAGCTGTCTGCTCGAATCCACTGATATCATGGCTCCAATGCGCGAACCCGCTCAGTGCCAGTGACAGACCGCCACGCAGAGTTTCAGCCATCGAAGGATATGTTGCCGAACAGTCACCACCCCAGTGGGCCGGATATTTCTGGCCGCCGGCCGTCGCTGAACGGGCAAACAGGACTGCTTCACCGCGCCCCAGTTTGTGTTCAAGCAATTCGAAGACCGCCTGATTATACAGCTGGGTGTAGTAATTATGCATCCGTACCGGATCAGAACCGTCATGCCAGACAATATCGCGAACCGGAATCCGCTCGCCGAAATCTGTTTTGAAACAGTCGACACCTTGATCAAGCAGGATTGACAGTTTATCCTGATACCACTGCCAGGCGTCCGGATTCGTGAAATCGACCAGCCCCATGCCAGCCTGCCAGAGATCGGTCTGCCAGATCGAACCATCGGTCCGGCGAACGAGGTAGCCTTTCTCACGGCCCTCTTCAAACATTTCCGATGCCTGGGCGATATAGGGATTGATCCAGACACAGATCTTCAGGCCGCGCTCCTTGAGCCGGCGCAGCAAGGCGGCGGGATCAGGGAAGACATCATTATCCCAGGTCATGTCGCACCAGTGGAATCCCTTCATCCAGAAGCAGTCGAAGTGAAAGACGTGCAGCGGGATATCCCTTTCCGCCATTCCTTCGATGAAGTGGGTCACCGTTTCTTCGTCATAGCTGGTGGTGAACGATGTCGTCAGCCACAGGCCAAATGACCAGGCCGGCGGCAGAGCCGGCTTGCCGGTCAGATCCGTGTAGCGGGTGAGTACGTCGCGCGGCTGTGGTCCCGCAATGACATAGTACGCCAGACGCTGGCCGGGAACACTGAACTGGACCCGCTCAACCTTCTCACTGCCGATTTCCAGCGAGACATCGCCGGGATCATCGATAAAAATCCCGTATCCACGGCTGCTCAGGTAAAAGGGGATATTTTTGTAGGCCTGCTCACTGGCGGTTCCGCCATCGGCCTGCCAGATATCAACTGTCTGTCCGTTCTTGACAAAAGGTGTGAACCGCTCGCCCAGGCCGTACACGGTCTCGCCGACTGACAGTGCGAGC
>RZZF01000124.1 GCA_009929975.1 Clostridia bacterium | reverse complement strand
GCACGGTGTCGCTCTTCTCACGGGGACAGGCGTCGAACCAGATGATCATCCGGCTGGATGAGGCCAATGTGCTCCAGGCACTCAGTTCATTTTTTGCTGATTTCATGAGCCACATCCCCGCCGGACAAAAAGACAAGCCGTCAGTGATCAGCCGGCTGGAACAACTGATCCGAGATCTGGCGGATGATGAGTCGGCCGAATGACAACCGGGTGACCGCGCCGATCGGCGAACCACGGAGAAACAAATATTTTTACGCACGGAGGAATGACTATGTTAAAAAAAAGAGCCACAACCATCCTACTCATCGTACTGGTGTTCATCATGCTGATCCCGGCCGGTTGCCGCAAGCAAGATGACAATCAGCTGATTGTTGGCATGGAGCTCGCCTATCCGCCGTTTGAAACAACGGATGCGGCCAATCAGCCGGCCGGAATCAGTGTGGACTTTGCCCGTGCGCTGGCTGAGTCAATCGGTGCTGAACTGGTCATTGAAAACATGGCCTGGACCGGTCTGATCCCCTCTCTGGAAACCGGTAAAATTGATCTGATCATCTCATCGATGACCATCACGGAAGAGCGGCGCCAGCGGATTGATTTTTCTGATCCCTACGCCAGGGCCAGTCTGGCCCTGCTGATCAATCAGGATTCACCCGTCATGTCCTACGCTGACCTCGATCATCCCGACCGGGTCATCGCGGTCAAGCGCGGTTCCACCGGCCACATATATGCCGAAAATAACTTGAAGCAGGCACAGATCATGGTCTTTGAGAAAGAAAGCGCTTGCGTGCTGGAAGTGGTGCAGGGCAAGGCTGACGCATTTACCTATGACCAGCTGACGATCCTGAAAAACTGGGAGCAGTACCCTGACGAGACACGGGTCAATCTTGAATCCTATCAGGATACGCCTGAATATTGGGGTGTCGGGATCAAAAAAGGTGAAACCGGCCTGCTCGAGGATGTCAACGCGTTTATCGCTGCCTATCGCGCTGAAGGCGGATTTGATGAGCTAGCGGAAACCTGGCTGCCGGATCAGAAAGAAATCTTTGACGAGCAGAACATTCCGTTCTTCTTTGATGTGGAAACCCCATGACTGACCGTGTACGTAAAATCAGCGCTGCCTTTCTGGTATCAGCCGCGATCGGTCTTTTTTTCATCTACGCGCTGCTCAAACTTGATTATCACTGGCAATGGCCGGTTCTGCTGACGACGCGCTATAAATTCTTTATGGGCTTTCTCGTCACCCTGGCGATCAGTTTCTTCTCCCTGATCCTCTCACTGCTGCTCGGCATCCTTGCCGCGGCGGGGCGCCGCAGCAAACCCCTGTTTTTCCGATATCTCGCGACGGTCTACGTTGAGCTGATCCGCGGTACGCCGCTGCTTGTCCAGATTCTGGTCTTCTTCTATATTATCGGAACCGCGTATCAGCTGACGAATCGCTATGTCATGGGCGTACTGATTCTTTCTGTGTTTTCCGGAGCTTATGTTTCGGAGATCATCCGGGCCGGTCTGGAGAGCATCCCGTCGGCACAGATCGAGACCGCGCGGTCCCTGTGCTTCACACGATTCCAGACTTATCGCTACATCATCATCCCTCAACTCAGCCGCATCGTGCTGCCGCCTCTGACCGGGCAGTTCGCTTCACTGGTAAAGGATTCATCGCTTCTGTCATTTATCGCAGTGAATGAGTTCACGAAAAATGTCATGGAGGCTGATTCTCTGAACTTCGCGACTTTTGAAAACTATACAGTTCTGGCAATCGGGTATCTGCTGATCACCCTGCCAATCTCATGGCTGACCCGTCGGCTAGAACGGAAGATGCATTATGCAGATTAAAATCAGAGACCTTCACAAGTCGTATCAGGGAATGAAAGCTCTGGATGGCCTCAACCTGAACATTGACGATGTCCGCTCCCTGGCGATCATCGGCCCGTCCGGCGGCGGGAAAACGACGCTGCTTCGTGTTCTCGGCGGGCTGGAAAAGCCTGACAGCGGGGAGATCGTCCTCAATGGCAAAGCGATGCGCTTTGATGATGCCTCACTGTTTGAACACCGCAAACGGATCGCCATGGTTTTTCAGTCTTATAATCTGTTTCCTCACCTGTCCGTCATCAACAATATCATCTTGCCGCTGACCAAAACCAGGCAGACAGAGCCGCATCAAGCCCGGCAGACCGCGGAACAGCTGCTGGACCACTTCGGACTGACGGATCATCGAAATAAATTTCCCAGCCAGTTATCCGGTGGACAGAAACAGCGGGTCGCGATCGCCCGCGCGCTGGCCCTGCGCCCCGAGGTCCTGCTCTTTGATGAGCCGACCTCAGCGCTCGATCCCGAAATCACCGCTGATATTCTCGAGGTGATCAACGGACTGCGCTCGGAGAACCGTGACCTGATCCTGGTAACGCATGAAATCGGGTTTGCCCGCCACGCCTGTGATTATGTCGCGTATGTCAGTGCCGGCCGTGTTGTGACAGAAGGTGGCAGCGAGCATATTTACGAACACTCAGAGTCAGAAGAGTTCCGCCGTTTTGTCAGCCGGATCATCGGCTGGAAAGTCTGACCGGCGGTTGACGGCAGAATCAGGGAGGATCATGCAATGGCAGAGGTCAAATGGCAAAGAACCGCATGGCATGCCCGGCTCAAACCCGGCGCCATCGATGATTATCGACAGCGGCACGATCAGATCTGGCCGGAAATGGCTGAACTGCTCAAAGCCGCCGGAATCCGTAATTACTCGATCTGGCGCAGCGGCCTTGATCTGTTCGTTTACTATGAGAGCGCTGATCTGGCTCAGACGGCCGCGATCCAGGCAGCCAGTCCGGTCGTCCAGCGCTGGAACGCCTATATGGCAGATATTCTAATCATGGATTTCGACCCGGAAAGCGGCGTCACACCACCGCTGCAGGAAATGTTCTACCTGCCCTGATCAATCAGCGGCCTCAGAGGCCTCTGGTATCGCTTCACCGAGCAGCCGCTCCGCTTTTTGACGGGATGGTTTCGGCAGTTTTCCTGAATAGAGCACTGGAGCTGTGCCGATCATATGCCCCGTAGCAGCGGATGCCCGTTCCATCAGCGTCAGTTCACGGGCGATCGTCGTGACATTTCGCCGGACATCAGCCGCCTGTATCTCAGGTACCGTCTGACCGGTTTTTTTGCGGAAATTCGCATATTGCTTGAGCAGACTGCCTTTCAGCCGTGCTGGCGTGGAGGGTTTACGCAGCTGATCACTGACTTGCCGGCGGAACGTCTCATAAATCTCCGGGTCGGGTTTTTGGCCTAAAGCGGCCAATTCCCGGCCAAGGGTCCGGGCCCACGTGTCATCAAGTTCCTGACACATGAATTTCAAGCGATACCAGACCGTGAAAAGATCATCTTTGCTCTGCAGCGGGACATCCTGCAGCCAGATGAAGGCCAGCAGGCGACGTCGCCAGTCCCACCATTTAAGCGGACTTTGCAGATCGAGCGCTGGAATGAGAAACCAGCCACGCTCCTGCAGAATCGCTCCGAAGACACCCGGAGGCTTCCCCCGCTTCTGGTCACGCAGGGTTGTGCGGTAAACCCCGCAGGTCGGGCTCCCGTCCAGATAGATGAAGGCCTGTGCGCCAGCCCGCCGCAACACATCCTCCGCGGCTCTTGCGCCCTCCATGACCTGTTGTGTCACATCCTGGCCACCGCGGCTCCGGACCGTCGCCTCACCCTGCCAGACCGCCGCGCCGTGTTCTCCGGCGATATGCACCGGCGGGCGAACAACGCCGAGACCGGCTTCACATTCAGGGCAGACCGGAACCCAGGTGAAGTCACCTTTTTCCCGGCCGAGGAATTTCAGCATATCAAAGCTTCGGCCATTGTACCGGACCGGACAACCCATGCAGCAGGCGCTGATCCCGATGATCGGGCGGTTTTCCAGAATAATCGGCTGTTTATCCATCGTTTCTCCTTTCAAGGTTTCTGCCTTCCTCATTTTATTCTCAGAGTGAGGCTCATGTCATAACCGTGCGGATATACAAATCAACATCAAATTTGCGCCGGCACCCGGCCAGGGACATATAACGGATTTTTCCGAAGATCGGGCGTTCTCCCCATGCTCTGTCGTGGACCCCTCCGATCGACCAGGCGATCCCCGTGTAGCCGTTCGGATCACGGCCGTCCAGAGCCAGTTGATCATTCAGGTCAATCGCCGCGGCCAATGCGCTTTCCGGATCAAAGCTCCATTCAAGAATTTTCTTGGCCCAGTACATACGCAGATAGCCATGCATTCGTCCATTAACACGTAAATCAGTCTGGGCGGCATTCCAAAGAGGATCTTCCGTTTCCGCCGCTGACAGTTGTTCAAGATGATACAGATAAGGCCGCGGATCCTCACGATGGCGGTTCAGCGTCTCTCTGGCCCAGTCCGGGAAGCCAGACACCTGATCATAATCAGGTTGATAAAAGCAGAAATTATCCGACAATTCGCGCCGAACAATCAATTCTTCCAGAAACGATGCCGCGTTGTTTTGCAGCATCAGCTGGTCGGGCGTATCAGCATCGCCCGCTTCGTTTATGCTCCGACGTACAGTCAGAGCGACACGCTGGGCTGACAGCTGGCCGAAATGCAGCCACGGAGAGAGCGCTGAACACGCGTCAGCATTCGGATCATTGCGCTGATCATACCGGTACAGCGTTTTCTCAACAAATTGAATCAGCTGTGCCTGTGCGGTGCGGCTGCCTGGCCGGGGAAAATGGCGGGGCAGCCGGTAGCGCTGCTTAAGCAGCTGATCCGGAGACAGTGGCGGCAAGTCCTGGAGAATCAATCGCTCATCGGTCTGCAATTTTTCATCGGTAAAGGGGTGCCGCTCCATCTGGGGAAACGGAGTCAGCCAGGCGGCCAGCTGACGTTGAATGAACGGCCGCAGAATATGGGCTCCAAACGCCTGTTTGGGATAAGCCAGCCAGCAGGGAATGATATTGTGGGTATCAACTTCAGTCAGGCGGACCGAAAGCGACGCGGCAACAGCGTCCCGCTGCTGCCGGGGAAGGCGCAGAGGGGAAAAATCACAAAAAACTTCGCCGGCACCCAGCTGCTCAGCAACTGACGGAATTACCAGTCCTGGATGACCTTCAATCAGGATCAGCGGAATGTTCAGCGCTGAAAGATCTTCTTTCAGCATCGCCAGCCCGCTGAGCAGAAAGGCCTGGCTATGATCAGGTGCGTTGAGATGGTCCGGCTGCCAGCAGAAAACCGCGATCAGTGGAACCCGCCGCTGGATCGCGGCATCCTGGGCACTGATCAGCCCCCAGTGATCTTCAGCACGAAGATCACGGCTCAGCCAGCAGATCACAGGTCCCGGTCTGACAGGCGCTTGGTTCAGCGGGCGCTGCCGCTCCACCCATGACTGATTCATTGAGACCTCCAAACGGTTCAGCCTCTCAGACTGATTATTATCTTCATCATATCAGAAACAGGCTGCGGGCAATAAGAAAAATCCGCGCCGGCGGCACGGATTTCTCGTTCTCTGATCAGATACAGCGACTATTCTTCGCCTTCTTCCATTCTGGTCTTCGCGTCAGCGATGACCTGATCGGCAACGGACTGGGGAGCCTGTTCGTAGCGGGCGAAATTAATGGTATACCAGCCGCGTCCCTGGGTCATTGACTTGAGGTCGGTCGCGTAGCGGCTCATCTCTGAACTCGGCACTTCAGCGACAACAACCTGTCCTTCCTCATCAGGATTAATGCCCATGATACGGCCGCGCCGTTTATTCAGATCTCCCATGACATCTCCAAGAT
>RZZF01000444.1 GCA_009929975.1 Clostridia bacterium | reverse complement strand
TCCATAAGGGTTTGAAGGCATATTCACTATTTTCCAGCGGGTATTCTTGACAGGTATGATCGGTCGAACCGGCCGGTTTTGAGAGCGCCGGCAAGGATTTTCCAGCGGCAATAAATGGCTGCGCCATGGTCGCTGAATCCGGATCCGGCATCGGAATTCGTTGTTCCGGACCAACCGAGACCGACTTTTGCAGCTGATTATTACCTTCGTCGCCTTCGCTGATTTGATTATCCGGATCGGCCCAGACCCGGATGGTGTAGGTGCCGGGGGTGGCAGGTGTCCGGACCCGGAAGACGACCAGATTCTCACCATAGGCTGGGATCGGAATCTCTTCATTGAGAGTTCGTGAACCAAATTCCAGACGCACTTTACAATCAGCGAGCGGATTCGGAGACTGGTTGCGAATTTTCGCCGCAATGACCACATCCTTGTCCGTCAGGTATGTTGAGACGTTGTCGCTGATGATCGCAAGATCGGTTTGAATCTCATTGACGTTGATCGAGTGCCGGATCAGGTTGTTTCCCTCATCCAGCTCGGCAATCCGGTTGTCGTAATCAAGGTCCAGCTCGATGATCAAAGTGCTGGCCGCGATCCGACTGGGCGCTGTGAAAGATAGGGTGTGCTGAACACTACTAAGTGCAGCAATTGCCGAAGTTTCTGCATCGTCCAACTGACCTTGGGCTTCAACCGGCTGGCCGATGGTTCTCATCTGCCAGCGACTGTTGAACCCACTGACCGGAAGCGCGCCCTCATTGCGTATCTGGAAGGTCACCTGGACAGTTTCCCCTGCCTCGTAAGCGGACTTGTCCGTAGTGATGGTTCCAGCGAGATCCGGAAATAACGCCCGAACAGTGAAATTCAAAGTCGCACTGTTGTTGTCCTCGCGGAACTCACCGATCTCATCGCTGGCATCGGCCAGGGCTTCGAGTGTCAGTAAGGTGTCGGATGAAAAAGATGTAGGCGCAGGAAAAGTAAAGGTGAAGACCTGACTGGCATTTGCAGCCAGACCACTCCCTCTGAGCCACTGAATATCCCCCAATGCTGCTGAACGGAAACGAATGTTGAACGCAGATGCAGCGATCGAAGAGTTGTTTCGGATCGTTGCTTGTACGACGATTGGTTCACCTGGTTGATAAACCGACTTGTCGGTTGTCATGCTGGTAATGGT
>RZZF01000443.1 GCA_009929975.1 Clostridia bacterium | reverse complement strand
GTCCCATGATCCGGTCATAGGCGGTCTGCGGGTCAAGCTGTTGGTCAACCTGCCAGTCAGGATAGGCAAAACTCCAGAAGACGGCCTGATAGCCCAGCTGCCGGAGCAACACCAGCGATCGTTCACTGTAAGCCCCTGATGGCGGCCGCAGATAAGGTGTCAGCGACTGGCCGGTCAGCGCGATCATCCGCTGTTCAGCCGTCAGGATATCACTGATCACCAGATCGACTGACTGCTGCAATGTTTGCGGTTGATTCAGATGACGCTCGGTATGGTTGCCGACCAGATGGCCTTCATCCACCATTCGCCGGACCAGCGCCGGTTCATGCTCAATCAGGGAGCCCGTCACGAAAAAGGTCAGATGTACATTTTTTTCCGCGGCGATAGTGAGGATGCTCGCTGCGTTGCCATGATATTCATAACCAGCATCCATGGTCAGGTAGACGGTTCTTATGTCCGTTGGCGGCAGCTGCCAGATGGCTGCGCTGCGCTGCAGAAGAGATTCGATATCAGACGGAATGGTCGCCCGTATATCCTGAAACAGCGGACTTGGAGCACGATAGGTCCAGCCACGGGCCAAATTACTGATCGTATTCAGATCGATCAGTTGATCCGCTCTGACGAGAAGTGATTGTCCCGGATAGATCAGATCAGGATCACTGATCCGGTTCAGTGTAATCAGCTCGGACAGCGTCAGGCCATGCCGAACCGCGATCTGATACAGCGTATCACCGGCCTGAACAATGTAGACAGCACTGGTGTCCGTCTCAGTTTCCGCCGGACTGGCAGTTGTCGGGACCGGTTCTTCAGACGGGGATGAAGTCGGTGTCGGCTCAGGCGTCGGCATGATCGTTGTCGTTTCAGAGGGGATGGTCGGATCGGGTTCACGGGTTGACTCTGACGACAGGGCAGGATCCGATTCAGCTGTTGAGCCGGATGGGGACACCGCAGTGGTCAAAGATTGTGTTGCTGATTCATGAGTGGTTGTC
The DNA here is from genome assembly GCA_009929975.1 of Clostridia bacterium. Classification (GTDB taxonomy): domain Bacteria; phylum Bacillota; class Clostridia; order Saccharofermentanales; family UBA5734; genus SLHU01. Next base: position 179 of record RZZF01000443.1, on the reverse strand, counting down.
GGTATTAAGGCCATACAGGCACCCGTGAGCAGCATCAGGCTGGTACAGATCAGAAACGCGGTCATTCGGAAAATGGTTGGTCTTTCTCGATACCACATCATAACCCCCCCCTTCATAGGCGGTCGATACCGATAGACGTCAAAAAACACAAAGCGAAAGGGGTACGCTTTGATTATACA
>RZZF01000123.1 GCA_009929975.1 Clostridia bacterium | reverse complement strand
GAACAGGGGCCGCCGGAGCAGGTATTTACCTCGCTCAATCCGCGGACCCGCCAGTTTCTGCAGCATTACGCGGATCAGAACAGCCGCATGTCAGCCGGGCTGTGACAGAAGGAGGACCATGACCATGACACAAAATCAATGGTGGAAAAATCATCACTGGCGCTTCATCCAGACGAACCTGCGTGAGATCGATATGCAGGATATCGACGCGAAGCAGTATGTTCAGGATATGTTGTCGTTTGGGGCGACCGTCGCCATGATCAATACATCCGGCATCATTGCCAGCTACCCGACAAAGCTGCCGTATCATTACCAGAGTCCCTATCTGACCGGCGACAGCCTGAAAACAATCATCGAAGCGTGCCATGCCCATGACATCCGGGTGATGGCCCGCACTGATTTTTCCAAAGTCCGCCGGGTGATCTACGAACAGCATCCTGATTGGGCTTTTGTCGATACAGATGGCCAGATCGTCGATTATGAAGGTGATGTCCATGTCTGCATCAACAGTGAATACCAGCAGACATATGCGCTGGAAATTATCCGCGAAACCCTGACGGAACTGGATGTTGACGGAATCTTCTTCAATATGGGCGGCTATGTATCGGGTGATTACAGCGGCCGTCAGCATGGCATCTGCCAGTGTGGCAGCTGCCGGCGCCGCTTCCGCGAGATGACCGGAAATGAACTGCCCCGTCAGGCAGACCTGGCTGATCCGGTTTACCGCTCGTATTTGATGTTCAGACGTGAAACGACGACCGCTTATAACCGCAAGGTCTGCGAGTTTATCAAATCCATCCGGCCGGATGTTCTGATCAATCATGATACCTATACGGAAGACAGTGGTTTTATCCGTCAGGAGTCCAACACTGCCTGGGATCGCGCGCTGCCGCACTGGCAGTACAGCGGCTCTGAAAACACAAAATGGGTGCGCGGCTCATTTCCGACCTTTATTTCGAGCAATACGACCGTCGATTTTATTGATTTTCCCAGCCGCCATGTGGCCGTTTCCCCCTGGCAGCAGGCACTGCGGCTTTATCAGGGCCTGGCCAACGGCGGGATGCCTGATTATTATCTGATCGGTCGGCTTGACAATCACCGGGACCGGTCGGGCTTTGAACCGATCCGCCAGGCTTTTCAGTTCCATGCCCGTCATCAGGAACTGTTCCGTGATCTGAGGGCCGATTGCCGGACGGTGATTCTGGCCGGCGATCACTGGGGCGGTCATGGCGACGGCGACATGCAGGAATTTTTCGGCTTGTACCGGGCTCTGACAGAAGCACATCATCTGTTTGATGTCATGCTTCTCAGCCAGGTGGTACGGCAGGGCCTTGCGAAGTATCAGACGATCATACTGCCCGGTTGTGCCGCGCTGGCGGCGGAGACCGCCACCGTCATCGATCAGGCGGTACATCAGGGTGCGACATTGATCAGCAGCGGGCTGACCGGACGTCGCAACGAACGGCTCGATGAATTATCTGAGAACGCACTGGCGTGTCTGAGAGCCGTCAAACCGCTGGCGGAGCGTCCGGCCCGCGGCGCTTATTTCCAGCTTGACGATCATGCCTGGACCGAAGCGCTCAGAGACACGGATCTGGTCACAATCGACGGGGATTATTTCTATGCGGAGTATCCGGCGGACGCTGAGCGTTACGGCCGGCTGATTCCACCACAGCCTTACGGTCCGCCGGAGCGCTGCTATTCACTGTATCCGGCAACAGACTACCCGGCGGCGGCCCGTCTACACTATGGGCAGGGCACAGTCATCCTGCTGCCCTGGCAGCCCGGACGGCTGTTTCAGCGTCAGGGCTATGCCAATACCGCAGCGTTTCTGAGCGATGTCCTGGGTCGGATCGCTGAGCTGCAGCCGATTGGCGGCAATCTCCCGCCGATGGTTGAGTCAACCCTGCTGTATCGGGACGGTGAAGATTTCAGGCTGCTCTGCCTGGTCAACGGCAGCGGCCATTTCGGCAACAGCTTCTACAAACCACTGACATTGACAGATCTACGGGTACAGGTTCCGCTTGCGGCGAAGACAGTCCGTTCAGTGACCCGGCTGAGTGACGGTGAAGCGCTGCCATTCAGCTGGCAGGAACAGCGGCTGACGATCGAAGTTGACCGGCTGGAGGCTTTTGACGCTTTGCTGATCCGTTGAAACAACACTTGACTCTGACAGGCACTGAATGAAGACCGGGTACTGAAACCGCGCCTTACTCTTTGCGAAAAATATCGAGTGTGTGATGAGAATAGCCAATCAGGTCGGGTCGTTCGCAGGTCGCGAAATGATAGCTGAGAAACAGCTGATAATCATCCTCATCCATTTTTGCGAGGGCCTCACGCATGTGATTGGCATAGCCGTCTGTCGCGACAAAATGCAGCTGCGAGACATTAAATGGCCGCCTCAGGGCGTTTGCCGATTTAGCCGCGTTTGACTCAGTGATAAGAGCCTAATTCGCGCACCAGTTCAATGATCTTGCGGAAATTATCGAAACTGACGGTATTGGGAATGGAGTGGTCAGACGCGAATATGTAGCCGCCGGATTCTTTCATGATCGGAATGACCCGCTTCATTTCAGCTTCGATTTTTTCCCGATCATCCCAGAGCACCGCGTTGATGCCGCCATGGAAAACCAGATCCCGGCCGTAGGCCTGCTTGAGCCCGACCGGATTCATCCCGGCCTTGACCTCCAGCGGATTGAGCGCATCGAGTCCGATCTCGATCAGTTCGGGCACAATGGGATTGATGTCGCCGCAGGAATGCAGGTGAGCCTTGATCCCGTGCGCGTGCGCCCATTCGATCGCGCGCTTTTGAACAGGTTTCAGCAGTTCCCGGTACATATCCAGCGAGAAAAACTGATGCTGGCGGTAGCCCATGTCATCCGGCCAGGTGATACAGTCAAAGTGATAGCCGGCATCCCAGACCTGATCCAGCAGTGCCAGTCCGGTGTCCAGGTAATGATTAAACATGTCAACACACCATTCAGGTTCTTCAATCATCGCGATCAACAGTGTTTCGGTTCCGGTCATCCAGGAATGCGTAACGTCAAAGCCGAACCAGAGTCCGCCCTGGATCCAGGCTCCCTGCTCACGCCATTTCCGGTAATTTTTCTGCAGTTCACGCCAGTTGATCCGGTCCGGCGAAGCGGTCATTCTGGCTTTCGCTTCTATCCAGGAGTCAGGCGTTGTGATCTTGAAATCAAGAAATTCCGGGGTGCTGTCCAGTGCCTTGAACTGGCGCAGTGTCACACCCCAGGGCGTCGTTTCAATGGTCCAGTCATCATTTTCCTCAAGGACCCTGACCGGGTAGCGTGGCGAATTGTCAACCGATATCTGAACAACATGGTCCAGATCGAAATAGTCAATATAACTCATTCCGGCCGGCAGACCTTCACGATGCCAGCGCTGGATCGTTCCGCGCCAGGGCTGATCGCTGATGGGGATTCTGTCGGCATCTTTGTGTGCGTAGATGCGGCTGAACCGTTCATGTGATGTCATGGGTTTCATGGCTGGCCTCCTGAGGTGCCGTCTTCCGAAACGAGACAGCGTTATCGTTATGATCAGCATATCATAAACTGATTTCACTGACTGCTGCAATGATGGATGATTCATTCATGGCTTGTTATTGACATATGCCCATAACTGTTTTATACTGATTATACGGTCCGGCACCAATCCGCCTGACCGAAATGAAAGAATGTGAGGAGATGAGCATCATGCCGGGAAGAGATGGAACAGGACCAGCCGGCACTGGCTCGTTTGGCCCGGGTGGCGGACGTGGCCGGCTGGCCGCTGGCCGCGATGGTCATTGTGTTTGTCCGTCCTGTGGACATCGAAGTGTCCATCAAGTTGGCCAACCATGTACAGAACAGGTCTGCCCGAAATGCGGCAGCAGAATGATTCGTGAATGATGAAATGAAACAATAAAGGGAGATGAGTTTATGCCAAGAGGAGATCGAACCGGCCCAATGGGTCAGGGCGCGATGAGTGGACGTGGAATGGGATTCTGCGCCGGATATCCGAATCCCGGGTTTACCCGTGGTGGACGAATGGGCGGCTTTGGACGTGGAATGGGACGTGGTTTCGGCCGCGGCTGGTTTCGCGGCGGTTATGCCGCCGGCTGGCCGGCGTACGGCAATCCGCCCGTGGATGTCCCGGCCATCAGTGAAAAGGAAGCGCTGAAGCAGCAATCCGATTATCTGAAACAGCAGCTGAAGCAGATTGATGATCGACTGGATCAGATCAAAGAAGACTGATTGATCTCAACAAAAGGGAAGCTGGTTCACCGGCTTCCTTTTTGTTTGCCTCCAGCGCAGATTCATCTTATAATGGCGGAAAAACCGGAGGTGATCTGATGTTGGAATATGAGATGCTGGACTGCAAGGTATGGGCTGTCATCGGCGCGAATGAGAACCCGAAAAAATACGGTAATATGATTTATCGCAAATTGAAGGCAAGGGGCTATAACGTCTACCCTGTCAATCCCCGGTATGAAACCGTCGACGGGGATACCTGCTACGCGACGCTTTCTGATCTGCCGGAAGTACCGGATGTGATCAACATGGTTGTCGCTCCGGCGCGTGGAGACGCGTTCCTGCGTGAAGCCGCGTCGCTGGGTATTCACTATGTCTGGCTGCAGCCCGGCACCTATGATGATGACTTGCTGCAATTGATCGAGGAACTCGAACTGACCGCTGTTCAGGCTTGTGTGCTCGTCGCGACCCGCTGAGCAGAAAGCATCACAAATATAAGGCTGCGCCTGCCCTGATCAGCAGCGCGCCGCCTTTTTCATGTCTGGAATAGTCCGTGTGCCGGCTCAGCTACCACGCGACTTCGCGGGCATGAGCGTCAAACATCGCCAGGCGATATTCACCGGCGCGTTCGCTTCCGGCCTGCTCAAAGCAGCGGGGCCGCGTCATGAATTCACCGGCATAGTCCAGTCCCTCATCACGGCAGTACAGCCTGAAGCTGAAGCCCTGTGGCCTCAGCTGATGGAACAACAGCGACATCAGGCGGTTGGTGGCAGCTGCCGCCACACAGAAGCCGGCCCGGTCAGTTCGCTGATTGGCGCCGACACTGCTGTCAGAAGACGTCAGCAAAGCGACCTGGCGTGTGGCTGCCGCGCGAAGCAGAGGCAGCAGGGCGTTGAAGATACGGATTGTACCCAGGGCGATCGCGTTATAATCTTCCTGCAGCCGGGCAAAATCATCCGCGTTGACCGCGACTCCGGGACAGCGGAGAGGCCGTCCGGCAATGTCGATCACCAGCCGGTCGATCGCTGCGGTCTTCGCCTTGACGACATCACGAATCCGGGCAATCTGATCATCACGGGTCAGATCCAGTTCCATACCGTCAAAGAAGAAAACCTGATCGCCACGGTTCTTGAAATAATCGATCAGTGCTGCATAGGTGCTTTCTTCATAACCGATCAGGACAATTTTCTCTTTCATCTGATAGCGCCTCCGATCAAAATGGCCAGGCTTGGCCTTCATTGTCAAGCAGAGCCAGACCCCGCTCCCATGGCTTTTCTTCAGTGAACAGCCTGACGGCTGCTTCCGCGGAGCTTTCCGGCGGAACCGTGGCCGTCATGTTCTTCTTCCCGGACATATAGCTCTGCAGCCAGCCGGGATGGTAGAGCCGAAAACGGAATCCCTGGCCATCCAGCTCGTTATAAAGCTGGCGGACGCCCATATTCAGCGCCGTTTTCGACATGCAGTAGCCGGAGAACGCGTCGCGATTGCACATGGCGATGCTGCCGGCTTCAGACGATACAAAGCAGATACGGCGGTC
>RZZF01000442.1 GCA_009929975.1 Clostridia bacterium | reverse complement strand
GGCCCAGCCGGTCCGTGTCCACCGCGGTCAGTCGATGCAGCAAATTATGCTCAGCTGGGGTTGTGATGTCTTTCTCGCGGAGAACGAACAGCATGAACCGGTGGGCTGCTTCGCCGTGACGGATAAAGGCCAGGTAAACGAACTGCTGACGGCCTCCCCTGATTACATTCTGCCTGTCGCGGCCGCCTGGATCCGCGAATATGACAAGGCCATTGAGTGGGTCTGCCTGCCCTGGCAGACGGATCTCATCACCCAGCTTGCCCAGATAGCCGAAAGATGGCGGCAGGTGCCGACCTGCAATCTTCAGGTCCTCGACTGGCCGCCGGTCATCGAAGCCTTCCTGCAGTATGTGGCGAATACTCGTCAGCTGAAGGATGGCCGCCTGTGCATTGAACTTTCAGATCTCGGGATCCAGCTCGTCTGGAGTCTGCAGAACGGGACAGCCCGCTGCGGGCAGCACCCTGCCGGCCGGGAAAAACCGCAGCTGGCCATGACCAGCGCTCTTCTGATACGTCTGGCATTCGGCCCACTGCCGCCCCACTTCACCTTACCGGATGCCGGCAGTCTGCCACAGGACGTTCAGCAACTGCTGCGCGACTGGCTGCCGCTGCCGATGGCCTGGCCGATCCAGGATAATGTCTGATTCGTGGATCGATGGTGATATTGGTTATAAATTGTTCATGGTTCACAGATAAATATCGGATATAATAATAATTACGAACACATGCCCGTCAGCACAACGCTGCTGGACACCATCCGGAGGTATTCTAATGAGCGAACAGGACAAAAAAAAGAAATTGACAACGGTTGCCGGCGCACCCGTTGTGGATAACAACAATGTGATGACGGCCGGACCACGCGGTCCGATGCTGCTGCAGGATGTCTGGTATCTTGAAAAACTGGCCCATTTTGACCGTGAAGTCATTCCTGAACGCCGGATGCACGCCAAGGGGTCAGGTGCCTATGGCACATTCACGGTCACCCACGATATCACAAACTATACCAAAGCGAAGATATTCTCCGAAATCGGCAAGCAAACTGAGATGTTTGTCCGCTTCTCAACCGTCGCCGGCGAACGCGGAGCAGCCGATGCTGAACGAGACATCCGCGGTTTCGCGATGAAGTTTTACACCGAAGACGGCAACTGGGATCTGGTCGGAAATAACACTCCGGTC
>RZZF01000441.1 GCA_009929975.1 Clostridia bacterium | reverse complement strand
GTTGACGCGGCATTATGTCGGCAGATGATCTTTTAGGTGGATGATCTTGATGAATAACACTCACGATGACACAAAAAAAACCGGCTGTCGGCCGGTTACACTATTTGCTCACACGAGGGGATAGGTGTCCCGTTGTACCCTCGGATCATCGCATCCATCTTGTGGATCCATGTGTTCATGGACGGGCCGTCAATTGTCTCCGGATACCTGATGTGTCGTTCGCCCATGACGTTATGACTATATGTTCATAATAATGAATCCAATTACTGTCGTCAATATTTGTCATGAAAATAGATTAATTTATTTTTCCTGATTCCCCTGCCCGCATAAGTTAAGGCTTAATCTGTCTGATATACTGGTTGTATGGATCGGATTAATCCACTCGAACATTTTGAGATGAATGTCCTCCACCGTTTGAGGAATGTATTTGGAGATATGACCATGGGACGTTTACTGCAACTGACAGAGCCACGAAACATTACCATCGCTGACTACCCTGAGCCCGCTCTTCGTTCAGACCAGGTACGGGTCGAGACTCTCTACTCCGGCATCAGTGCCGGAACACAGCTGACCTTGTACCGGGGTGTCAATCCTTATATCAACAGCCAGTGGAACGCCGACCTGCGCCTCTTCGAGTCGCGTCCGGCTGAGTCCACATCCTATCCGATTCAGGGAATGTGGGGGTATGAGGAAGTCGGCCGGGTGATTGAAACCGGAGCGGATGTCCACAAAATAAATGTTGGCGACCTGATCTACGGCGCCTGGGGCCATCGCAGCAGCCATGTCACGGACGAAGCCTATGCCTGTGACCATCGCCTGCCGTCAGAGCTCGATCCGGTCTGTGGAATTTTCGCCCAGATGGGCGCGATTGCCAATAACGCGATTCTGGACGCCGACATCCATGTCGGTGAAACCGTCGCCGTCTTCGGCCAGGGTGTCCCGGGACAGATCATCGCTCAACTGGCACGTCTGAATGGAGCCCGGGTCATTGTGGTTGATCTGGATGACAATCGGCTGGCGGTCTCAAAACAGATGGGGGCGGAGATCACCATCAACGCGGCCACCTGTGATGTCGGGCGCGAGATCAAACAGCTGACCGGTCGGCGCGGTGTTGATGTGGCGATTGAGATCACCGGTGTCGCTTCCGTTCTGCATGAAGCGATTCGTTCAACCTG
>RZZF01000440.1 GCA_009929975.1 Clostridia bacterium | reverse complement strand
GTGTACCGTCAGGCAGCTGCTTTTTAAACACCATAATGGGAAACGCCTCGACGATCATGCTAAGTAGGATCTGGGTTGAGATCTTGGTATCAGACATCTGACACATGGACAAAATGCGCTTATAAGCCATCCTTGCGGAATTGGCATGAAGCGAAGTGATAACCGTGTGACCAGTTCTGGCAGCTTCTTGAGCGATCATCGCTTCAGCGCCGCGCATCTCAGCCGGTACAATAATATCCGGGTGAAAGCGGAGCGCTTTCCTCAGAAGATCATTGGCGTCGATATCTGCTTCCTCAATACCACTGTTTCGTGTTCTAGTATGGATTACCCGGTTTTTGACTTTGCCATTATGATCATGTTCGACCAGGTCAAGCTCACGTGTTTCTTCGATCGTGAAAATGCGTTGATTATGATCAATTGAACCCAGGACATAGGAAATATCGGTTGTTTTACCCGAACCGGTCTTGCCCGCGAAGCCGATGGAAATGCCATGATTGGCACATAGTGCGAGGAAATCGAGCATATCGTGTGTCGCTGTGCCCCAGTCAACCAGCTGCTGGGCACTGACTCGTGAGAGCCGCTGCCGACGAAGCGAGAAGACCGCACCGACATCCATATCAACCAGCGGCGGGATCATAGCTGATATACGAATGCCACGGGTGAGATAGCTGTCAACTGCCGGACTTGTATTGTCCAGGATCAAGCCGCCAAGTCTGGCCATCTTGCGGATCATATCGACCGCGCGCTGCGGTGTCGCGAAATGCTCACTGATCTTATGGACGCCTTCAGCTGTAATCAGCTCAATGTCATTCCAGCTGTTGCCGTTGATTTCCTCAATTTCCGTATCGTAGATATATTTATCGAGAAAGCCGAAGCCAGCCATGTCGCCATAGAGCCTGTCAGCCAGCTGACTCATATCATAGCCAGGCAGATGAAGCTGCTGCTCGCTGATGTAGTTTTCAATCAGGCGTCGAACAGTCTGGACTGCTTTTTCATCTGCGATAACAGCTGACAAGCTTTCAGCGTTCTCCAGGCTGATCTGTTTTCTGACCGTTTCCAGAATCGCCTCGTAGCCATCTGCTTTTACCTGTTTCTCCGGCGTCGAGTTGTAGGCGATTGCTCTTAGTGTTTTAGCCACGGCCATCACCCCGATTTCTGGTAAGGTCGCTGATCAAAGC
>RZZF01000439.1 GCA_009929975.1 Clostridia bacterium | reverse complement strand
CCTATGACTGTTGGGGCTTTTCCAGGATGATCCGCGAGCAGGATCAGCTTTACTGGGAGTATGTCATCGCGCGTTTTTCTGCCTTCCGCAATGTCTGGTGGAGTCTGGCCAATGAATATGATTTCCTGCCGGAGAAAACGGATGAGGATTGGCTGTTTTACGCGAACCTGCTGATCAGAAAGGACCCTTACCAGCGTCTGAGGTCGGTTCATAACGGAACGAAGATCTATGACTTCAGTCATGACTGGGTGACGCACTGCAGTATCCAGTCGTCGGAGACCCAGCGGACGCAGGCCTGGCGAGACCAGTTTCAAAAACCGGTTGTGATTGATGAGATGTGCTATGAAGGTGATATCGATCAGGGCTGGGGCAATATCACCGCTCAGGAAATGAGTCATCGCTGTTGGGATGTCGCGCTGCGCGGCGGGTATATCGGCCATGGTGAAACCTATGTCCATCCGCGGGATATCCTGTGGTGGAGCCATGGGGGAGATCTGCATGGCGAAAGCGAACCGCGTATCGCGTTTCTTCGACGCGTTCTCGAGGCGGTGCCCGGACAGCAGCTGAAAGCGACCCCCTACAGCTGGGATTGCATCAGTGCCGGACCTGAAATGTCAGATGACGCGGATGCCTGGCGTCTCATTTATTTCGGTATCAAGCGGCCGTCGTTCCGTAACTTCCATTTTGACGATGAGCATGATTATCAAGTCGAAATCATTGATACCTGGAACATGACCATCGAAGATGCCGGAACACATCGCGGTTGGTTCAAGATCCCGCTGCCGGCCCGCCAATACATCGCGCTGCGGATTATCCGGAAGCCCGAATGATTCAGGATGATTTTTTGATCGGCAGCAGCATCCGGGTTCTGGCAGCGTATTCCTCGTAGCCGTCTTTTTCTCTGGCCAGCCGTTTTTCCGCCATGGGAATGCTGATGAATAAAAACATCAGTGTGTTGAGCAGCGCGCCGAAGCCCAACAGCCAGAGCCGGGGCCGGACAGATACAAGAAACAGATAGATGCCCCACCAGAAGATAATTTCCGCCAGATAGAGCAGTACAAAGGAATATCGGTGGTACGTTTCTCTGCACCCTGGTGTCCGCCCTGTCAGGCCAGCGAAGAAATGTTCAGTCAGTTTGCAGACCGGCTCGATAGAGATATTCAGGTGGGGAAAGTCAATGTA
>RZZF01000438.1 GCA_009929975.1 Clostridia bacterium | reverse complement strand
CATTATAACGTGGGCGGCCTCGTAGGAGGACTCGATGAAGGGGGCGAGGTAGCCGACTGTTACACCGTCGCGACGGTGTCGAGTGCCCAAGACGCGGGAGGGCTTGTCAGTTATGCCAACGGTAAGATTCGGAATTGCCATGCGGTTTCCCAAGTCGAAGCAAAATATGGCGTCTACGGTCTGGGGTACTTGTCGTATTTGGGCGAGATCAATGCTTCATACTGGGACAGCGTGTTTTCCGGCAAAGCCTGGGCCTATGATCCGCAGATGGATGAGTATTATCTGCATGTGTTTGATCAGACGCAGGCCGATCTCAATATGGACAATCCGGCGGTTCGGAATGAAGTCGAGGCGATCATGCGCTACTGGCTCGACATGGGCGTGGATGGCTTTCGTGAGGATGTCATCACCTTCATCTCCAAGCCCGAAGGGCTGCCGGATGATGGGCTTCCGTTCATGCGCGGTCTGCGCTATTACATGAACGGTCCCCGTGTGCATGAATATCTCAGCCAGTTCCGCCGGAACGTACTTGATCAGTACGATTGCTTTGTCGTGGGCGAGGCACCGATGATGACGCCCGGCAAGGCTCTGCGGTTTGTCGACGAGCGCAGGGCCAGTCATGAACTGGATATGATGTTCCATTTTCAGCATATGGAGGCTGACTGCCTTTTCACCGAGTACATCCCACTGCCGTTCAGCCTCAGGAAGCTCAAAAGGGCTTTCACCCGCTGGCAGAAGGCATTGAGCGGCATCGGCTGGAACGCGCTGTATTTGGAAAACCATGACCATGCACGCGTCATCAGCCGCTATGGCAGCGAGAAATACCGCGTGGAGAGCGGGAAGATGCTGGCCTGCTCCTATCTGTTCCAGCAGGGCACGCCTTTTGTCTATCAGGGTCAGGAGATCGGCATGACCAATCACTATCTGGATGCCATTGACCAGTACAAGGACTGCATGGCCATCAACCGATATGCGGTGGCCTGCAGGAAGGGCCACAATCAGAAGAAATTTGATAGAATCCGCCGTGCCACACGTGACAACGCCCGGACCGTCATGCAGTGGAGCGGCGAAATGAACGGCGGCTTCAGCGAGGCGAAGCCCTGGTTTGCGGTGAACCCGAACTATGCCACCATCAACGTTGCGGCCCAGGAAAAAGACCCGGACTCTCTGCTCAATTTCTAC
>RZZF01000437.1 GCA_009929975.1 Clostridia bacterium | reverse complement strand
GTTCAGACCGTGGTCAGTGCCGCCTATGCTGAAACGCCGCTTGCCGGGCATGTTGACCAGGTTCGCGAGAACTACGCGGATTGCGATGTACTGATCAGCCTCGGTGGTGACGGGACATTCCTTTCCGCTGTTCACCTTGAAGGCAGTACCGCGATTCCCATTCTCGGCATCAACCTCGGCAGTGTCGGTTTTTTGCCGGAAGTGATGCCGGATGATCTGAAATCAGCCATGGAGGCCCTGACGTCCGGCCGCTACCGGATTCACCAGAGAATGCTGTTGGATGTGCTTTGCTGCGGGCCTGACGGACAGACACTGGAAACAGGCTTTGCCCTGAATGACGCGGTGGTTTCAAGGGGCGGCCATTCACGGATCCTCATGCTTGATCTTCTGATTGATGATGAACTGGTCGAGAGGATTCCCGGTGATGGTTTGATTGTGGCGACACCGACCGGTTCAACGGCCTACTCGCTGTCGGCCAGCGGACCAATTGTCCATCCGGCGATGAACCTGATCATGATGACTCCGATCTGTCCGCATACGCTGCATAACCGCAGCTATATCGCTCCGCCTGACAGCACGGTCAGTGTCCGGATCGGGCCTTATCCGCAAGACGCTGTCCTGGCGATCGACGGAAGGCAGGAAATCCTGCTGGCCAGCGGAAGCAGTGTCCGAATCCGTAAAGCTGAACAAGCGTTGAATATGATCCGCCTGGGCGATGATCGCTTCTATGCGATGTTGCCCCGAAAAATACAGGCCAGGGGGAGTGTCATTTGAAACCGACGAAAACAGAACGACAGGCCAGTCTGCTGCAGCTGATCAGGGAACGGGAGATCGCTACCCAGGATGAACTGGTTTCCCGGCTCAATGAGGCCGGAATCTACGCCACTCAGGCGACGATATCCAGAGACATCAAAGAACTGGGTATTATCAAGATCAGCACAGGACGGGGGCAGCAGAAGTATGTCGCGCTGGAACGCGGCAGTGACGCGCCGGCCAGCCGTCTGATGAAGGTTTTCGCTGAAGCTGTCGTTTCGGTGGATCAGGCCAGCCATCTCGTGGTCATCAAGACACTGCCGGGCATGGCCCAGGCCAGTGCCGCCGCCGCGGATTCCATGTCGCTGCCTGAAATTGTCGGGACGATCGCCGGTGATGATAAGATATTCATCGCATTGCGTACCCCTGAAC
>RZZF01000436.1 GCA_009929975.1 Clostridia bacterium | reverse complement strand
GGAAATGGGGCGTGCCTATTTCAACCAGTGCCTGCAGCGATACAGAGCAGGGCAGATGAGTCCTGTCGATGCCGCCACATTGAAGCTGATGCTCAGCGAGATGCAGTGCAGCAGCATCGATCGCTGCCTGCAGCTGTTCGGCGGTTATGGCTACACACTGGAATACCCCATTTCCCGCTTCTACGTGGATGCGCGCATCCAGACCATTTATGCCGGTACTTCCGAAATCATGAAGGAAGTGATTGCCCGCGACATGCTTGGCCGTGTGGCCTGACAGAACAATAAGAGGATTTAATGATGAGCGAGACTCTCATGTTGCAGGATGTAGTGATCGTTGCAGGGGCCCGAACGGCAATTGGCGGCTTTGGTGGCAGCCTTGCAGCCTATACACCGGCCGAACTGGGTACTTTTGCAGGCCGAGAAGCCATTGAACGTGCCGGAGTTGATGCCGGCGAGATCGATCACGCCGTGTTTGGACATATCATCACAACGAGCCCGCAGGATGCCTACCTGTCACGTCATATTGCGCGCAACTGTGGTTTGCCGGACAGCTCGGCTGCATTGAACGTTAACCGCCTGTGTGGCTCTTCCGTTCAGTCCCTGATTTCGGCGGCGCAAATGATCCAGTCCGGTGCCAGCCGTATTGCCCTGGCCGGTGGGGCGGAGAGCATGAGCCAGGGTGCCTATCTGTTGCCGAAAATGCGCTTTGGGCAGCGTATGGGAGATGCTCCTGCGCTGGATATGACAGTCGGCATTCTGAGTGATCCCTTCGACAGTGGTCACATGGGGATCACGGCAGAAAATATCGCTCAGCAGTATGGCTTTACCCGTGAGCAGCTGGATCAATATGCCTGTGACAGCCACCACAAGGCTGCGGCGGCCATTGATGCCGGTTACCTCACCGATCAAATCGTTTCGGTACCGGTTCGAAAGGGCCGCGAAACCCTGCCGTTTTTCATTGATGAGCATGTTCGCCCTGATGTGGACTTTGCTGGTCTGCAGCAGCTGCGTCCGGCCTTTAAAAAGGATGGTATTGTCACGGCGGGCAACGCGTCGGGCATTAATGATGGTGCAGCGGCGCTGGTTATCACGTCTGCTCAGGAAGCGGAGCAACGTGGGCTTAAGGCCAGGGCGCGTTTTGTCAGTTATGCCTTTGCGGGAGTGGAGCCTCACTTGATGGGACTGGGGC
>RZZF01000435.1 GCA_009929975.1 Clostridia bacterium | reverse complement strand
CAACGAGCAGAACAATGTTGATCGTCATAAATCCTGCGATCAGCCGGCCGGCCATACGCATGTTCAATTTCTGAACAAGCGATGAACGGACTTTTGGTGAATTGCCTGCAGTACTAGACTGGCTCATCTTTTATCACATACCCCACGCCGCGAATTGTATGAATCAGCTTCAGATTGAATGGTTCCTCAATTTTTGCCCGCAGATAACGAATGTAGACATCCACGGCATTGGTTCCACCGGAAAAATCATAGCCCCAGATATCCTGCAGGAGTGTTTCACGGCTGATCACGATATTTTTATTGACCAGAAGGTACTGCAGCAGGTCAAACTCTCTCTTGGTCAGATCAAGCAGGGCATCACCGACTTTGACCTCACGGGTTTCTGGGTCAAGGTGCAGCGATCCGGCTGAAAGTCCCGACGGCTGTGATTCGCTGCGGACCTCCCGTTTTTTTCTCAATGCCGCCCTGATGCGGGCTAGAAGCTCTTCAATCGCGAACGGCTTAGTAATGTAGTCGTCCGCACCGCCATCCAGTCCCGCCACCTTATCAACCACCGCGTCCCGGGCCGTCAGCATGATCACCGGAACATCGGATACTTTTCGGATCCGCCGCAATACCTCGATACCGTTGAGGCCGGGCAGCAGAATATCCAGCAGGACCAGATCAAAAGGGCGGGCTGTCGCAAGCTCCAGCCCGTCCCTTCCGTTCAGTGCCTTTTCAACTTCGTACCCCTCGTAGGTGAGCTCCAGCTCAACGAAGCGCGCGATTTTTTCTTCATCTTCAATGATCAGTATGCTTTCCATTGGTTTGATCACCTTTGATATCCTGTTTGAAATTCTCGGCTGCGTCAGCGACCGAATCCATCGCACGGTTGACATTGTCACGGCCTAGATCAGGCCCGGCAAACCGGTAGCGATAACTGAAGAACAGCCCGATAATCATCAGGGGAATCACCACCCAGAACGCGATGAGCAGCAGGATCACCAGCACGGTGACCGGGATCGACATGATCGTTTCATCACCCTTGAGGACTTCCATGCTGTTAATGTTGCCCTTGTGGATAATTCTGCCGCACCATCTGAGAAACCGGCCAATCAGCTCACCGAATGAGGCGCCATCCGCTTTCGGCGCTTCCTGTTTTGCCTGCTGGTTGCCCTGATGATCCTGTGCGGTCTGTTCCGACTTTTCTGTCT
>RZZF01000434.1 GCA_009929975.1 Clostridia bacterium | reverse complement strand
GGCCAGAGCAGGGCTCCGGCGATGCCTGATAAACTGTTCTCCTGCATAATACTCCCCTTTCATTTCCTGTGTGCTATTTCAATTCCTTCATATTATACCGCGTTTACGCGCCAGCAGACGATTGGTCTTCTGAGCGAAACTCAGCCGGCTCCGCCGCCGCTGCTGCCGCCGGCTCCGCCTCCCCCGCTGCTGCCGCCGCCGGAGAATCCGCCGCCGCCGCCCTGCGAGGCCTGGTGGCGCGAAATGACCGACTGCGCGCTCTGCATTGAGGACTGAATACTCTGCTGCAGGCTGCCAAATCCGCTGCTGAGATCCGGACCCATCTGGCGCATACTGTAGAAATAAGCATAATGATAGTAAAGATAATTGGGATCCGCCAGCTGCGGGTAGCGCATCTGCAGCTGCTTCATCACGGTCGCGGCGACACCGAGCGCGCCGGCATAGACGAGCAGTTTTTCCCAGAAGCCGATTTCCGGCAGTTCCTTCTCATCAAAGGTGGAAAATTCATTAAAGAAGCGATTCAGGGCCTGCCACAGCGCCAGCTCATCCTCACCCTTCTGGGTCAGCATCTTGCGTTTATGCAAAAGGATCAGGTTAAGAAAAAAGTTGATCACGCCACCGACCAGTAGGAAGACGCCGGCCGCGCCGGCCGCCGGACCGAGACTGCCGGCCATCAGGAAAAAGCCGCTGATCGCGGCGACCAGTCCAAGCAGGCGTGGAATCATCACAACACCGGGCACCTTGTTTTTCTTCTTCTCTTCATAAGCATAGCGGTTCCAGAGGAAGCCGGCCTTTTGTTCAAACTGGCTGACCAGGGTCTGGATCGCCGTCAGATTGCGCTGTTTCTTCGTGTATTTGCCAAGCTCCGTCAAACTGACCGCGCCCCGCCCTTCAGCGACATCGCGGAAGAGAAAATCGAGCACCGGCTGTTCCACGCCGAGCACATCATAGGATCCGCTCTCCGTCGGCGCTAGCTGCAGCCAGACTTCGGTTTTCCGGCCGTTGACCTGCGGTACGACCATCAGGATCTTGCGGTAGATCAAATCGAGGATGGTCGTGCTGATCAGTTCCGATGTTGTCGGTGCCTTGCCATAGTAGCCATACAGTTTCGCGGCGATCAGGGGCGGTACCTTGGATGGCAGTTCGCGGTAATACGGCGGACTCTGGACCGGGGTATAGCGGGGAAAGACTTCAGT
>RZZF01000433.1 GCA_009929975.1 Clostridia bacterium | reverse complement strand
GCGGATAGATGTTTTCTCCGCCCCGGGTCTCCGGAGTGATTTGCACCCGCCCGCTGCCTTCTCCACGTCGGTAATCCGCAGTTGAAACTCGTCAAACAACTGCTGCAACTGCGGCAGCAGATCGACCTCGGCATGACAGAGAACGCACAGATTGAGAAAGCGGTCCTTCTTGATCACCGGTTCGAGTTTCTTCATCGCCATCAGCGCCACCAGCGCCAATGCCGTGGCAAAACCGCCGGTCAGAAACATGCCGGCCCCAAAGGCCATGCCGACCCCGGCGGCGAACCACAGGCAGGCCGCCGTGGTCAGGCCGCGGATACTGACCCCCTCCTTGAGAATCACGCCAGCCCCGAGAAAGCCGATGCCGGCAATGATCTGCGCGCCAATGCGGCCCGGATCGAGCCGCACGGCACTATCGGCCATCAGATGGGCGTATTTCAGGTACAACCCCTCGGAAATGACCATCATCAGACAGGACGCGGTGCACACCAGCACATGGGTGCGCAGGCCAGCGGGCCGGCCATGCTTTTCGCGCTCAATGCCAATCAGGCTGCCGGCAATGAAAGCCAGCAGCAACTTGACCAGCATGGCCAGCACGGGGGTATCCAGCAGGCGGGTATCGAGAAACAGCCAGGAGACATCAACCATCAGTCGCGCGTCAGCTGGCGGTAACGGATGCGGTGCGGCTGGTCGGCATCACGGCCCAGCCGTTTTTTGCGATCCTGCTCATATTCACTGTAGTTGCCCTCGAACCAGACCACCTGGCTGTCGCCCTCGAAGGCCAGGATATGGGTGGCGATGCGGTCAAGAAACCAGCGGTCGTGACTGATAATGACGGCGCAGCCGGCAAAGCTCTCCAGCGCCTCCTCCAGCGCCCGCATGGTGTTGACATCCAGATCATTGGTCGGTTCGTCCAGCAGCAGCACGTTGGCACCACTGCTGAGCATCTTGGCCAGATGGACGCGGTTGCGCTCACCGCCGGAGAGCTGGCCAACCTTCTTCTGCTGATCGCTGCCGGAAAAATTGAACCGGGCGACATAGGCGCGCGAGTTGACCTCACGGCTGCCCAGCAGCATGCTTTCCTGGCCGCCGCTGATCTCCTGCCAGATGGTCTTGTCGCCAGCGAGGCTGTCGCGGCTCTGATCGACATAGGCCAGCGTGACACTGCTGCCGACCGTCAGGCTGCCGCTGTCCGGCGTTTCC
>RZZF01000122.1 GCA_009929975.1 Clostridia bacterium | reverse complement strand
GCGTATCAGCATAGGCGGCGCTGACCACGGTCTGAACGCCGGCCTGACGCAGGCAAGCGGCCGTCTGGCAGGCGATTTTATATTGAGGATCTTTCTCAGGATTCGAATAAAGGCCGATGCGCATGGCTACCTCCGCAGATCTGACTGAGTCTGATTATAACTGAAATCAGAGCCGTCCGCATCCGTATGAAAGCAAAAGGGGGCCGATCTCACTCCGTTTTGTTCAGTTTTAAGACATTCAGCGCGGTTTCGGCGATTCCTTCAGGTTGAAGTTTCGCCAGCTGCAGCAGCTGGTCACGGCTTCCCTGGCAGAGCGGATGATCTTCAACCCCGAGGCAGGTCCCACGCAGGCCGGGAATCAGCTGATACAGAGCCGGCAGCGTATTGTGGCCAAGTCCACCTTCGCAGACGGATTCCTCGATAAAGAGCACATGACGGGTTTTATCAGCCGAGACCGCCAGCCGCTTCAGGTCAATGGGTTTGGCGCAGCTGACCGCGATCACTTCAGCACTGATATTCTGCTGATCAAGCAGGTCTGCGGCGGCCAGAGCCGGTCCGGCCATGGTTCCCAGCGCAAACAGTGAGATATCAATTCCACGACGCAGGCAGCGGGCCTGTTGAATCGGCAGCCGATCCGGCAGATCGGCAATCGCCCGCGGCAAGGTGCCATGCTCAGTCTCCTGCAGCGGCAGTGGCAGCGTCTGGGGCCATTCACCGCCACGCGGATAGCGGATCGCCATCGGTCCGGAGCTCGGATCCGCCAGAATCGAATCCATCTGCTCACGCAGCTGAGCGAAATCCGCCGGACAATAGATCTGCAGCCCCGGCAGCGGCAGCAGCAGGCTCAAATCATAGATCCCCTGATGGGTCTCCCCATCTTCACCGACAATTCCGGCACGGTCAACCATCAGAAGCACCGGCAGGCATTGCAGACAGACATCGTGCAGCAGCTGATCATAGGCGCGCTGCAGGAAGGTTGAATAAAGTGTGATGACCGGACGCATGCCGCCAGCCGCCAAGCCTGCGGCCAGGGTCATCGCATGCTGTTCGGCAATGCCGACATCATAGAATCTGGCTGGATAGGCTGAAGCAAAAGAACTCAGGCCGGTTCCTGCTGTCATCGCGGCAGAGATCGCGCAGATCTGCGTCTGTCTGGCTGCTATGCGGGTCAGGTGCTGGCCGAAAACTTCAGAGAAAGACAGTTTTTTCGGATTAGTCGAATGACCGTTCACCACTCCGTTTTCAATCACAAACGGGGCGACTCCGTGGTAAAGATCGGGTGATTCTTCGGCAAATTTATAACCTTTCCCCTTCTGGGTCAGGACATGCAGCAGAATCGGACCTTTCTGTTCACGGATCACCCGCAGATGGTCCTCCATCGATTCAATATCATGGCCATCAATCGGGCCATAGTATTTGAAACCCAGTTGTTCAAACAAAATACCCTGTTGCTGCAAAGCCAGACGGGTGGTTCGCTTGAACAGAAGCATCATCCGGTAGAATGGCCGGCCGATCAGGGGAATTCGATTCATGATCCTTTCGATCCGGTTTTTTGTCTTGATATACAGGGTTGAAATGCGCAGGTTTTCCAGATGACGGGATAAGCCGCCGACATTCGGGCTGATCGACATCTGGTTGTCATTGAGAATCACAATCAGGTTCTCACCGGACTGGCCGGCATCATTCATGGCCTCAAACGACATCCCGCCGGTCAGCGCGCCGTCACCGATCACCGCGATCGCGTGAGCGGCCCGGTTGCGATGCTGCAATGCCCGGCTGAGACCGAGCGCGGCAGAGATGGATGTGCTGCTGTGGCCGGTATTGAAAAAATCAAAACAACTTTCTTCTTGTTTGGGAAAGCCGGACAAACCGCCCATCTGGCGCAGGGTGCAGAACTGGCCCTGCCGGCCGGTCAGGATTTTATACGTATAAGCCTGGTGGCCGACATCGAAGACAATGCGGTCATGCTGAAAATCGAAGACTCGCAGCAGCGCGAGTGTTAAGTCGACAACCCCGAGATTGGAGGCCAGATGGCCGCCATTGGTCGACACTGTCTCGATGATCAGGCTGCGAATTTCCCCGGCCAGCTGCTCAAGCTCGCCGGTGCTCAGATCACGCAGCTTTTCCGGCTGATCGATTGTTGGCAAAATGTTTCCCATGATGACTCCAGTAGGGCGGTCAAAACATCCGCTGACGCAGATAATCGACCAGCCCGGCGAAAAAATACGTTTTGCCCGGTCGGGCAGCGGCCAGGGCTTCGACCGCCAGACGAGCCTCGGACAATGTCTGGTCCAGCAGTTGTCCGGCTTGTTCGAGGCCATACAGGCTGACGACCGTCGACTTGCTGTCTCTCTGGTCTTTCCCGATCGTCTTGCCGAGTTCAGCCTGATCAGCCAGAACATCCAGCATATCATCACGGATCTGAAAAGCAAGCCCGATCGATTCGGCGAATTTGCGGATGATCGCCGTTTCTTCAGGAGAAATCTGCGCCAGACTGGCGGCCGCAAGCAAAGGGGCGGACAACAGCGCCCCGGTCTTCTTCCGCTGCAGTTGTTTCAGTTCATCCGCCGTGATGACGTTGCCCTCAGCCGCCAGATCGAGCGATTGTCCAGCAATCATACCACTGCCGCCGGCTGCCGTCATGATCTCCAGACCAGCCCTGGCCGCCCGCGATCCTTGTTCAACGGCAGCTTCGAGTAGAATTTCAGCCGCCCGGTTCAGCAGCAGGTCGCCGGCCAGAATCGCCATTGCCTCACCGTACACCACATGGGCGGTCGGACGGCCACGGCGTAATTCATCATTATCCATACTGGGCAGATCATCATGGACCAGGGAGTAGGTGTGAATCATTTCAATCGCACAGGCATAAGGCATCATCACCATTTCAGACAATCCGAACAATTCGCCGGCCGCCAGTGCCAGAACAGGCCGCAGGCGTTTTCCTCCGGCCAGAAGACTGTAGCGGGCCGCCTGAGTCACATGCCCGCCTTCACGGTCCTCGACTTGCGGCAGACAGTCAGGCAGCCGGGCCTCAATCAGCTGCTGCCAGTATGACATCTTTTCGTTGAAATCAGTCATCGCCCTTCTCTCCCAATTCTGCCTCGACGATCTGGCCATCTGCCTGCTCGATCAGTTGGGTAATCCGGGCTTCTATCTCATTGAGACGGGTCGTACAGATCTTTGCCAGATTCATGCCTTTCTGGAACAATTCAACTGACTGTTCCAGCGACAGTTCGCCTGATTCAAGACGATGAACGATCACTTCGAGCTCAGCGGTCGCTTTTTCATAGCTGAGCCCGGTTTCCTTTTCAGGCTGACCGGCATCTGCCGGCTGATCAATGGCTTGCCCGATGCTATTATTCTGCGTCATGGATGATCCTCCTGTCCCTGACCTGACGTACCTGGCAGTCAAGAACACCGTCACTGAGCCAGACATCAATCAGGTCACCGGAATTTATCAGGGCCGTCGACTTGATCGTACGGCCGTCATGTGCGGATTGAACAAGGCCGTAGCCACGGCTGAGCACTTTGAGTGGACTGAGCGCGTCCAGCTGATGAGCCAGAATCGCCAGTTGCTGCTGATGGCGGTTCAAATGCAGCCGGCTGCTCTGATGCAGTCGGCGGTACAACTGGTCAAGATCCATCCGTTCACGTTCGAACCGCTCCAGTGGTTGACGGAACACACGGTTTTCCGTCATGTGCCGCAGGTGCTGACGCTGCCATGTCAACTGCTGCTTCAGCGCTCTAGCCAGACGACGGGTCTGGTCGTCGATCGCCCGCAGCGCTTCGCTTTTAACCGGCATGGCCAGTTCTGCCGCGGCTGATGGAGTAGGCGCCCGCATATCCGCGACGAAATCGCAGATTGTGAAATCTGTTTCATGCCCGACCGCTGAAATGACCGGGATCTGAGACGCCGCAACCGCGCGCGCGACGATTTGCTCATTGAAAGCCCACAGATCCTCAATGGATCCACCGCCTCGTCCGACAATCAGGACATCCGCCTCTCCCCGTTCGTTGAAACGCTCAATCGCGGTCGCGATGGCCGGAGCCGCATCCGGTCCCTGAACCGGTACGGGAATCAACTGAAGTCTGAAATTTTCGAAACGCCGCCCCAGCACCTGGATGATATCACGAATAACGGCACCGGATGACGATGTCGCGACACCGATCAGGTGAGGCAGCCGGGGAATCGGTTTTTTCCGGTCCGCAGCGAAAAGGCCTTCCTGTTCAAGCTTTTTCTTCAATTGTTCAAAGGCAAGATGCAGATCACCCTGGCCATCGGAGACCATATCACTGACATAGAGCTGGAAACGCCCGTCACGGTCATAGAGTCCCGCTTTGGCCGTCGCGATGACCTGGTCTCCATTGGCCGGCCGATAGCGCAGCCGCTGTGCCTGGCCGCGGAACATGACGCAGCTGACTGATGCCTGCTCATCTTTCAGGGAAAAATACAAATGACCGGATGGATAGGCCCGAAAGCCGGATATTTCGCCTCTGACCATGACGGGATTGAGATGAGCGTCCTGCTCAAGCAGCCGGCTGACATAGCGATTCAGCTGAACGACTGAGATCGGCTGACTCATTTCACGGCCTCCTGGCTGATCCGTCCGAGCACCGCGTTGATATATGAGCGTGATTCTTCACTGCTGTATTTTTTCGCCAGCAGGACAGCCTCGGAAATAGCGACATTATCAGGGACCGCTTCAACAAAGCGCATTTCATAGACAGCCAGACGAAGAATCGATAAATCAATTCTGGGCAGGCGATCTTTTGTCCAGCGTTTGAGCAGCGGTTCAAAGATCGCGTCCAGCGTCTCCAGGTGGCCGCGGACGCCGCGCACCAGTTCAGAGAAATAGTCCGTATCTCCCGGTTTGATTTCCTGAGTGTCGATAAACGCCGTCAGCTGATCCTCCAGCGCGCCTTTCTGGATTTCAAGCTGGTATAACAGCATGAATGCTTTTTCTCGTGCGTCGCGTCGACTCATAATATCTCCTGTTCAGCGGAACTTGCCCGGAGGCAATAATTTATCCAGCCAGCCGCGGATCGTCTCCCGATCACTGAAATAACGGCTGCCCAGAAAATAACCAAGACCTGTCATCAGCAGAATGAACAGTGTCTGAAAAAATCCGAATATAACGAGCGATAAGGCCAGCAGCAGGCCGATGACCGCCCCGGTCACACCGGGATGTCGATCCTTGAAGTGTTCACTGAGCTGCTGCCAGAACCGTTTCATCTCAGCGCTCAATTCTGGCTGAAATCGCTTCAACCCGGCTGACCCGGACAATGACCTGGGCGACTTCAATCCCTGTATACCGTTCAATGTCCTTCTTGACCCGGTCCTGCACACGAACCATCATGGCCGGAACTTCCACATCAGAATACAGGACGGTTGTCAAAACCAGACGCAGTTTGCCGCCTTTATAAGGCAGCGCGCGGGCCCTTGCCTGCTTGATGCCACCTTGTGCTGAACGGGCCGCGTTGAGCGCGATGCTTTCAATGGCATCAACGCCGATGTCTATGCTGCCGATTTCAGTCGACCGGATCCGGGTCCGGCGCAGACGGCCGGTCATGATCCCATAGACCATGGCACCGACACAAAGAACCAGAACCGCGATCCAGAATATCACCATGGTCAGGCGGATCGAGGCCTGTTCCGTCATCCGGGTAAGCAGAAGAATCATGCCGCTGAGCACATCGGCATTCAGGAGCATCAGCAGAAAGACGACAGAAAAGACAGCGGCGGCAAAAGAAAACAGTATCAGAATCACACGGATCAGACCATTCATGCTGTTTGACCTGCCTCTCTGGCGACAACGCCCTTGACATGCACATTGACCGCTTCCACGGTCAGACCGGTGTACTTCTCAACATCGGCCTTGACCCGTTCCTGGATCTGCCAGGCGACTTCAGGAATCATCTGTCCGTAAAAGACAACAGGATAAACCGTGACCGTCACTGAGG
>RZZF01000121.1 GCA_009929975.1 Clostridia bacterium | reverse complement strand
GTTCAATTTTCAGCCGGGCCAGATGCCAGGCGGCTGCCAGACCGGCCGCTCCGCTGCCGACGACAACGGCTGAGTAATCAAAAACCCGCAGCTGAAGACCACTCAGTGTCAGCTTCTCAGATTCCCGCATCACAATCTCCTGATATGAAAGCCGCCATCCACATTCAGCACATCGCCGGTGGAATAGCTCAGACCGCCTGAAGCCAGCAGCGCGACCGCGTCAGCCACATCCTGTGGCTGCCCCCATCGTCTGATCGGAAATTCACCCAGTTCAATCAAATCATCATATTTGGCCCTGGCACCTGCTGTCATGTCTGTATCGATGATGCCCGGCCGAACTTCGTAGACAAAAATCCGCTGATCCGCGAGGCGTGCCGCGAACAGCCGGGTCATCATGGCCATTCCATTCTTCGACAGGCAATACTCACTGCGATTGAGGGATATGGTTTCAGCTGAAACTGATCCGATATTGATGATCATGCCCCGCGGCCGTCGCGACTGCGGCGGCATATCCGGACCGGCAGCCGGATCCGGCTGCTGCAGCATCGCTCTCGCGACAATCTGCGAGAGGAATAAGGGGCCTTTCAGATTGATCTCCATCACCCTGTCATAGCTGGCTTCGGACATCTCCAACAGATCCAGCCGCTGATCTGGAGCGACACCAGCATTATTGACCAGCAGGTCAATCTGCCCGAAACGGGTCAGCGTCGACTCAAGGTAAGCCTGGCGATCACCTGTGATGGCCAGATTGCCTGGAAGGTACAAAACATTTCCGATCTGGCGCAGCTGGTCGAGAACTGGCTCAACCTTCTCGATACGGGCGGTGCCGAGAATTGAGACCTGATAGCCTTCAGCCAGCAGTTTTCGGCTGATTGCCAGTCCGATCCCGCGACACCCCCCTGTAATCATGGCTGTTTTATTCGACATTCAATTATCCTCCAGGGTATTCACTTCTCAAACATGTTCACGGATCACCTGACTGGTCAGTGGCGGTTTGCCGGTTCTGCCGCTCCGGTAAATCGGCAGATAGACCTGCGCGTCCCTGATGACACATCCGGCCTGACCGCCATCGCGCATGATCTCACTGCACTTGCCGCAGGCGATGCAGCACCGGTCCGGGTCCACTTCACCGGCGAGCAGATCACGGCTGAACTGCGGATAGGCAAAGGCCTGACGCCCGAAACCGGCCAGATCAGCCCAGCCCGCCTTGATCAGGCCAGCCGCGAGATGGCCGCCGAGGTGGCGTGTCCAGCTCAAACCAGATGCCATGACGACCGCTTCCGGCACATGCCGGCGCACCTCCCGGGCAGCCAGCAGCAGCTGATTCAGATGGACCAGCGGATGAACCGGCGGTCGATAGGGCCCGGCGTCAAATGGACGGTTGACATGGGGATTGTAGTACGGGTTTCCGGCTGTCACATTCAAAAGAACGACGCCGCGACGGGTCAGCTGACCCACCAGCTGCAGCAATTCATCCCGATCCGGCTGATGATGATCGTCAGCCCGGACACCCCAGCCATACGGCCGCGGTATCTCATCATAGGCATTAAGGCGGCCCGCCAGATCGATGGCGACAGCCGCCCGCACAGCGGTGACAATATCGAGAAGCAGTTTTGTGCGCTGTTCGAACGAGCCTCCATAGGCGCCGGTCCGGGTTCTGGCCCCCAGCAGCTCATTCAGCAGATAACCGTGGCAAGCCTTGATGTCCACGGCGTCAAACCCTGCCGTTTCCGCCAGTTCCGCGCTTCTGACATAGGCCGGGACCAGATCCGCGAGTTCATCATCGGTCAGGACATGCGGTATCAGGCCGGGCCGGTCAAGCAGCGGGTTGAGCGCGGCGACCTGGGGTGCCGGATCCTGATCCGGCCGGCTGTAGCGGCCGGAATGGGTCAGTTGAAGAACCAGATAGACCGGCTGCTTTGATTCTGAGCGGATCATCTGCACCAGACGGGAGAACTCCGGCAGCGTCGTTTCGTTCAGCATCAACTGGCGCGGATTCGCCCGCCCTTCATGGACAACAGCCGTCGCTTCAACCCAGATCAGCGCGGCGCTGCCGCTGGCAAATCGCTGATAACGGCGTCGGGTCAGATCTGAGGGACGACCGTCCGGTTCTCCGTCACAGCCTTCCATCGGCTGGATCGCCAGACGGTTGGCGAGCTGATGTCGGCCCAATGCCAGCGGTTGACCCAGTTCCCTCATTTGTGTTTCCAGCGGCAGATCCAGCGCAAGCGTTTGGCATAACGCCTTCAGATCAGACAGATTCCTGCAGTTGAAACGCTGATGGCCTGCTGTCGTCGGCCGTTGTTCCTGTCGCTCATTGGTTGTCATGATTGTCATCTCCAGTATTCCATGGCTGTTCAATCCGGCAGGATCCCGATCCGAGTGTCAGGCGGAGCTGACATCCCTCCAATTGCCAGTCTAGCAGCCAATCTTCTGTCATCTCACCCGGCAGCGCGCAGAGTCCGGTTAACAACTGGCCGTCAATCATTACATGGCGCGCGTCTCCCGGATCCTGCAGATCAAGTGTCAGCTGTGCTGTCGTATTGGGTGGGATCTTGACATCCGTCCTCAAAGTCGTTTCATGAGTTTCCCAGCGGCAGGCTAACAGCCCATAACCGGTTTCCAGACGGGCCTCAGCGAATGTGAGCGCTGAAATCGGCCGCGGATGAATCAGTGAATGGCGATATCCGGGCCGCGACGAATCTGTCTCCAGACCACAGACTACCCGATAGAGCCAGTCTCCGATCGCGCCGTAAGCATAGTGATTGAACGAGTTCATGTCATCACTCCAGAACGAACCGTCCGGCCGGATGCTGTCCCAGTGCTCCCAGATGGTTGTCGCGCCATGATCGACAGCATAGAGCCAGGACGGATAATCCCGGCGCAGCAGCAGTTTCGCCGAGAGATCATGATGACCGAACCTGCTGAGGACATGACATATGTACGGCGTACCGACAAAGCCTGTTGTCAGGCTGTCTCCGGCTTTGTGGATCAGCTGCACCAGATCAGCCGCGATCCTCTGGCGATGTGTTGGCAGAGCCAGATCAAAGGCCAGGACCAGAACGTGTGCGGTCTGTGTCGGAACAGCCACGCGTCCTGACGGCGTGATGAATTCCTCGCGGAAGGCATGGACGATCTGTTCATGCCACTGACTGTACTGGGCGGACTCGCTTCGGCCGAGTACAGCGGCCGCTTCAGCGAGCAGCCGGCAGGAGTAAGCGTAGAACGCGGTCGCGATCAGATCAGTCGCCGTTGCCCCGACATACCCGTCCGCTGGCGCGTCGAGAGCCAGCCAGTCGCCGAAATGGAACCCCGTATTCCAGAGCCATGGCTGTTCTCCCTGAGCATGGATGTACTCGACCCAGTCTTTCATGCTCTTGAATTGCTGTTCCAGAATGCCCCGGTCACCATAGCACTGGTAAATCGTCCATGGGCAGATCACGGCGGCATCGCCCCAGGCAGCTGAAGAATAGGACTGACCGAAATTCTGGTCATCATCAAGCACATTCGGGACGACAAACGGCACCCCTCGTTCTCTCGACTGATCCGCGGCCAGATCGCGCAGCCATTTGCTGAAAAACAGCGCGGTATCATAGTTAAAGCAGGCGGTCCGGATGAACATCTGCGCGTCACCCGTCCAGCCCAGCCGTTCGTCACGCTGCGGACAATCCGTCGGGATATCAAGGAAGTTCCCGCGCTGGCCCCAGACGATGTTCTTCTGAAGCTGGTTGATCTGAGGATCGGAGCATTCAAAGAACCCGCTGCGCGGCATGTCGGTATGCAGCACATCACCACGCAGCTGATCCGTATTCAGTTCTCCCGGCCAGCCGCTGATCCGGACATAGCGGAAGCCCTGCCAGGAAAAATGTGGATGATACCAGCGTGGAGTAGTCTCAGTCAGATGATACTCGCAGACCTGGTCCGCGGTGCGCAGATTGCCGGTGTAGAACTCTCCATTCCGGTCCAGCACCTCGGCATGCTCAACCCGGATCTTTGTCCCGGGCGCTCCTCCGAGGTGAAAACGAAGCCAACCGACCATGTTCTGCCCCATATCGATGATCTGTTCACCGGATGGTGTGGTCAGAATCTGCCGGGGACTGATGGATTCGGTCACGCGCACCGGCCAGTGTTCCTGCGCGGTCAGCCGGTCCAGCGACTGGTCATCGGCCAATTGGACCGGCTGCCAGTCAGTGGGATTGAGAACCGCCCGCGGCTGTGTCCAGCCCGGCTGTTCGTATTGTCCGTCGTAATATTCACCTTTGTAGATGCCGGAGTACCGGACCGGACCCGCAGCGGTCCGCCAGTCCCCACCCGATACAATCCGTTCTGTCCGGCCGTTAGCATAGGTCAGTTCCAACTGAGCCAGGCAGGCGGTCTGCCGCCCGTAAATCCCGTCATGGCCGGCGAACCCGATGGTTCCCTTATACCAGCCTTCGCCAAGCATCAGGCCGAGAACATGCTCACCGTCAGACAGCTGGTCCGTCAGATCAAAAGTCTGATACTGCAGCCGATGCTGATAGGACGTCCAACCGGGCATGAACTGGGTATCAGTAACAGGCTGTCCATCCAGCCAGGCCAGGTAGAGTCCCCGCGCGCTGGTATACAGCCTGGCTTTTACCACATGACCGGATAAGGTGAATGATTTCCGGAACAGTGGACAGATCTGAAGAGAGGATGGCTCAGCCGGTGATGTCATCCAGCGCGCTGACCAGTCAGAGGGTTCCAGCAGGCCGATCTCAAACCCGGAGGATTCGCTCCAGTCTGACCAGCCATGCTGCCCGCCGCACACACGAACACGCCAGCAGCCTTGCTGACGGGACATCAGATCCGGACCTTGCCAGGAAATAAGATGAGAATCATCTGACAGGACCTCTCCGCTGTCCCAGATCAGGTTCTGGAAAGACTCATCTTCACTGACCTGGAGATGATACGCCGTCTGCCGCAGCCCACGGTCCGTACCCGCCAGTTTCCAGGACAGACGTGGCCGCCGGACTCCCAGGCCCAGCGGATGGGGCTGATACTCGCAGCGAAGGTCAATCGCGATCGGTTTCATAGAACCACCTCCTGCTCATATGATACACAAAATCATCTGGAATGTCGCTCACCGAAACGGGAGCCGACAGCCTTCTATCACGGCTGTAAAATTATCTCTCTGGTCATTTCCGGCCGTTATGATCGCCCCGCGCCGCCAGACATCTGCTAGAATAGATATCAGCAGCCGATACCGGCTCAACAGCCAGTCAAGGAGGGTCTCATGTCATCTTGTGCAGAGAAAGCTCAGTCCCGTCCCCTTCTTAATCGAGAGGTCATTGGGAAGCGGGCCGACAGCCGGCCGGTCCGGGTCGTGCAGTTTGGCGGCGGTGTTTTCCTGCGAGGATTCGCCGACTGGATGATCGATGCCATGAACCGGCATGATCTATTCAACGGGTCCGTCGCCCTGGTCCAATCCGTCGATCAAAAGCGCTCCGAACAGCTTCGTGCCCAGGATGGTCTTTATACGGTGCGGCTGAGCGGTCCGGAGCAGTCGGTCATGACCGATGCCAGCCACGTCGTGGATGTCTTTTCGACCTGGCTCAGTCCGCAGCATGATTTCACCGCATTCCTGCGTCTGGCGGAAAATCCGGACTGGCGCTACATGATTTCCAATACGACGGAAAATGGCCTCGTCTGGCTGGACGGCGACTTTCCGCGGCAGCGTGCGGCTGATTCATTTCCCGGCCGGCTAACTCAGCTCCTGTATCACCGTTATCGCTTTTTCCAGGCAGAGCCGGATCGTGGTGTCGTCTGTCTGCCCTGTGAACTGATCCCCGAGAATGGAACGCAGTTGTACCAGCTGGTTCTTAGACATGCCCAGCGCTGGCAGCTGCCGGCATCATTCACTGACTGGCTGCGCCGGGCCTGCGTATTCCACAATACACTGGTCGATCGGATCGTCGCCGGATATCCATCCGATCCGGATAAAGC
>RZZF01000120.1 GCA_009929975.1 Clostridia bacterium | reverse complement strand
GTCTTAAGCTGAATCCCCTGGCGGCTGTCATCAAGGGTCAGCGGATTGTTCTGGTTGATGATTCGATTGTCCGGGGCACGACCAGTGAACGGATTGTCAGAAGTTTGAAAGCCGCTGGCGCGAAAGAAGTTCATGTGCGGATCTCTGCGCCACCGTTTCGCTATACCTGTCATTATGGCACCGATATCGACCGGCGCGAAAACCTGATCGCCAATCAAATGAGTCTGGTCCGGATTGGCCAGACCATCGGCGCGGACAGCCTGGGCTTCATCAGTGTCGCGGGTCTGAAAATGGCCTGTCATGACAGCCATCTGCCGTTTTGCACCGCTTGTTTTACCGGCCACCCGGAGGTTCAGTCCGGGCAGAAAAATGATCTGGAGGAGGCCTGAACGATGAAGCCACTGCACTTGATTCTGGAAAACGGGATGGTTTTTTCCGGCTGTTCATTCGGCCACTGCGGTGATGTGACAGGTGAAATCGTCTTTGCCACCGGTATGACCGGTTATCTTGAAACACTGACAGATCAAAGTTATCACGGCCAGATCGTCCTGCAGACCTTTCCTTTGATCGGTAATTACGGGGTGATCTCACAGGATCTGGAAAGTCCGTCGGGCGGACCACTGGCTTATATCGTCAAGACCCCGTGTGGGCATCCGTCCAATTTTCGAAGTGAAGGCCGTCTGGACACGTTTCTCAAGGCACAGTCGATTGTCGGTCTTTATGGCATTGATACCCGGGCGCTGACGAAAGTGATCCGTGAGCAGGGAGTGATGAATGGACGGCTGACGACGAAGCGGCCGGACGATGTCAGCCGCGAGGCCATTCGTGCTTATGCGGTCAGGCAGGCTGTCTCCGCTGTCACCTGCCCGCAGCCGGTGCTGCATCGATCAGAAAAGAGACGATTCACAGTGGCGCTGCTTGATTTCGGGGTTAAGGAGAACATGAAACGTGAATTGCTGCGCCGTGGCTGTGATGTCTGGGTTCTGCCTGCCGACACAGCGCCGGATGAGGTCATGCAGCGTAACCCGGATGGGGTGATGTTGTCAAACGGTCCAGGTGATCCGGCCGATAATCCCCTGATTATCGATCATCTCCGGCAGCTGATCCGAACCGGGTTGCCGGTCTTCGGAATTTGTCTGGGACATCAGCTGCTGGCACTGGCCCACGGGTTCAAGACTCAAAAACTCAAATACGGCCATCGCGGTGCCAACCAGCCAGTCAGAGATACTCAGAGCGGCCGTGTCTATATCAGCAGTCAGAATCACGGCTATGCCGTACGAAACGAAAGTATTGATCCGGATACAGCCGCGCTCTGGTTTGTCAACGCCAATGACCAGACCTGCGAAGGGATCCGTTATCGAGACATTCCGGCGTTTTCGGTCCAATTCCATCCGGAAGGCTGCGGCGGACCGATGGATACAGCCTGGCTGTTTGATCTGTTTGTCAACCAAATGGAGGTGTGCTCACATGCCACTCGATAAAACGATCAAAAAAGTCCTCTTAATCGGTTCAGGACCGATCGTTATCGGCCAGGCGGCTGAGTTTGACTACGCGGGAACCCAAGCCTGTCGGGTGTTGCGTGATGACGGCATTGAAATCGTCCTGATTAACTCAAATCCCGCGACAATCATGACCGATCAGTCGATCGCAGACCGTATTTATCTTGAACCACTGACATTGACAACCGTGAAACGGATCATTGAAAAAGAACGTCCGGACAGTATTTTATCCGGATTAGGCGGGCAGACCGGACTGACCCTGTGTATGCAGCTGGCACATGAAGGATTTCTTGATCAGTATCAAGTGCGTCTGCTTGGCAGTTCACCGGAGACGATTGACAGAGCGGAAGACCGCCAACGCTTTAAAGAAACGATGCAGGAAATCGGCCAGCCGGTCATTCCTTCGGTCGTCGCGACGTCAATCGATGAAGTGCTTGCGTTTGCCGATGAGGTCGGCTATCCGCTGATCGTCCGGCCGGCTTTCACACTGGGCGGCAGCGGAGGCGGTCTGGTTGATGATCGTGAATCGCTGATTGAGACGGCGGAAAGGGGACTGGCCTTATCGCCGATCCATCAGATCCTGGTCGAACCGTCAATTGCCGGGTGGAAAGAAATTGAGTTTGAAGTCATGCGGGATCAGGCGGGCAATGTCCTATCCGTCTGTTCGATGGAAAATTTCGATCCGGTTGGCATTCATACCGGTGACAGTATCGTGATCGCACCGACGGTCACGCTCGCAGACCGAGAATACCAGATGCTGCGTTCGGCGGCACTCAGGATCATCGAACATCTGGGTGTTGCCGGCGGCTGCAACTGTCAGTTCGCACTGCATCCGGACTCGTTTGACTATGCTGTGATTGAAGTGAATCCGCGGGTATCACGCTCATCGGCCCTGGCCAGCAAGGCGACGGGCTATCCGATCGCCAAGGTCGCCACGAAGATCGCGATCGGCTATCGACTTGATGAAATCGTCAACGCGGTGACCGGTACGACATCAGCAGCGTTTGAGCCGGCACTCGACTATGTCGCGGTCAAATTGCCCAAATGGCCTTTTGATAAATTTGTCTATGCCCGACGAACGCTCGGCACTCAGATGAAGGCCACCGGTGAGGTGATGGCGATTGCCGACACCTTTGAAGATGCCCTGCTCAAGGCAGTACGTGGTGCGGAGCTGGGACTGGATGATCTGACGATGCCGCGTCTGATGACAGTGAGTGATGACGCGCTGTTCACGCTGATTCGCCAGGTGACGGATGAGCGTTTGTTCGCGTTGTATGAAGCGCTGCGGCGGGGCGTTGACGTGGAGACACTGCACCAGATGACAACCATCGACCGCTGGTTTCTGGAACGGCTGAACGCCATCCGACAACCGGTGGACCGCGATGGGCATCCGGTTTTCAAGATGGTGGACACCTGTGCCGGCGAATTCGCTGCTGAAACCCCGTATTTTTACGCGATCAAGGACGGAATCGAAGATGAAGCTCTGCCGTTGATCAAGCAGTCGGTCAAACCAAGGGTTGTCGTGCTGG
The DNA here is from genome assembly GCA_009929975.1 of Clostridia bacterium. Taxonomy (GTDB): domain Bacteria; phylum Bacillota; class Clostridia; order Saccharofermentanales; family UBA5734; genus SLHU01. The sequence continues at coordinate 2,943 of RZZF01000120.1, read as the reverse complement.
GCAGCGGCCCCATCCGGATCGGGCAAGGCATCGAGTTTGATTATGCCTGTGTCCACTGTGTCTGGACGCTGAAAAAAATGGGGTATGAAGTCATTGTCATCAACAATAACCCGGAGACTGTATCCACTGATTTTGATACGGCCGATCGGCTCTATTTTGAACCGCTGCGGATTGAAGAGGTCATGCGCGTGATTCACCTGGAGCAGCCGATCGGAGTCGTGGTCGCGTTTGGTGGCGGTACAGCGATCAGCTTGACCAACGCGCTGCATCAGCGCGGGGTCAGAATCATCGGGACATCGGCTGACAGCATTGACCTGTGTGAAGATCGTGAACGATTTGATCAGCTGCTGGCCCGCCTTGAGATCCCGCGTCCGCGCGGCATCGCCGTGACCACTGTTTCTCAGGCGCTGGCGGCGGCGAAGACACTGGGATTTCCTGTCCTGATGCGGCCGTCTTATGTGCTGGGCGGACAGAATATGATCATTGCTTATGATCCGGCCGATATTGAGGAATATATGGCCGTGATTCTGCGCCAGTCCCGTGACAATCCAGTGCTGATTGATCAGTACCTTTCCGGTCGGGAGATTGAAGTGGATGCCATCTGTGATGGGCAGGATGTCCTGATTCCCGGTATCATGGAACATATCGAACGGACCGGTGTCCATTCGGGAGACAGTATGGCGGTGTATCCGGCGGTTCATATTGAAGATCAGCTGGCGGATCAGATCGATCAGATGACCCGTACGCTATGCCTGGAACTGAAGATCATCGGACTGGTCAATATTCAATATGTCCTGCATCGTCATCAATTGTTCGTCATTGAAGTCAATCCGCGTGCTTCACGAACTGTTCCCTATATCAGCAAAGTGACAGGCGTTCCAGTCTGCGATCTGGCGACTCAGGTCAGTATCGGTGAACGGCTGGCTGATCTTGGATATTCATCGGGTATCGCCGCGATGCCGCCCTATGTGGCGGTCAAGGTCCCGGTGTTTTCGTTTGAAAAACTGACAGATGTTGATACGCATCTCGGTCCGGAAATGAAATCAACCGGGGAAGTGCTGGGGCTGGGCAAAACCCTGAAAGAGGCCTTGCATAAAGGGCTTCTCGCGGCCGGATACAAATTACAGAAAAAGGGCGGTGTTCTGATCACCGTCCGGGATAGTGACAAACCGGAAATTGTGTCAGTCGCGGAAAAATTTACGGCTTGTGGTTTTTCGCTTTATGCGACATCGGGTACGGCCAGCTGGCTGGCCACACGTGGCTTTTCTGTTCAGCGGGTGGAAAAAATTCATGAAGCGAAGGAAAACAACACTGCGACGCTGCTTGAGAGCGGCAGGATCAGCTACATCATCTCAACATCGGATAAAGGACGGGACCCGGCGCAGGATGATGTCAGAATCCGACGAAAGGCCTGTGCCCTGGGCATCCCGACGCTGACATCGGTTGATACAGCCGAAGCGCTCGCTGAAAGTCTGTTGTCCGGATACAGTGAAATCAACACGGAGCTGATTGATATCAGTCAGTTGAGGAGTGAACGTATGCGATTGGAATTTACAAAAATGCAGGGTTGTGGCAATGATTATATCTATATCAACAGCTTTGATCTGACCATCAACTCACCAGAATCCTTATCGGAACTGCTGTCCGACCGCCATTATGGCATCGGTGGTGACGGTATTGTTCTGATTTTGCCATCGGAAACAGCGGATGCCAGGATGCGCATGTTCAATCTCGATGGCAGTGAGGGACAAATGTGTGGTAACGCGATTCGCTGCATCGGTAAATATCTTTACGACAATCACATTGTTCGCAAGCACCAGATGACCATCGAAACACTGTCCGGCATTCGGGCGCTCAAGCTGTTCACACGAAACGGGCGGGTGTCTTCAGTCGAAGTGGATATGGGTCCGGCTGAACTGCGTCCGGATAAAATTCCGGTCAAACTTCCCGGTGAGGCAGTCATCGCGCAGCCTGTCACAGTCGGTCAGACAGACTATGAGATGACGTGTGTCTCAATGGGCAACCCGCACTGTGTTGTGTTTTGCCAGGATGTTGAGCATCTGGATCTGCCTTCGATCGGGCCTCTTTTTGAACATCATGAGCTGTTTCCCAATCGGGTGAATACGGAGTTTGTTGAAGTCACAGGGCAAAATCAGCTGAAGATCCGGGTCTGGGAACGCGGCAGCGGAGAGACCCTGGCCTGCGGAACCGGTGCCTGTGCTTGTGTTGCTGCCTGTGTTTTGAATAATAAAACCCTGGAAGAAGTAGTTGTAAGACTTAAAGGCGGAAGTCTTGACATAAAATGGAACAGGGCAAACAATCATATTTTTAAGACAGGGCCGGCAAAGTTTGTTTATGAAACAGAAATAGAACTGGAAAGGATAAAAAATGATTTATAGCAGAGCTTTAAAAGCAGCCGAATTTGTTGAAGATATTTTTGCCGAAGCTGAAACCGGCATTTTTCTTGGAACAGGGCTTGGAGGCTCTGTTGATTTTATGAGAGTCATTGAATCTGTTCCATATTCTGAAATTCCTCATTTTCCAATTTCAACTGTTGAAAGCCATGCCGGAGAAATGATTTTTGGAGAAATTTCAGGCAAAAAAGTTATAGTAATGAAGGGAAGATTTCATCTTTATGAAGGCTATACTGCAGATCAGGTTTCATTTCCTGTAAGGCTTATGCAGGTTCTTGGAGTAAAAAATCTTATTGTTACAAATTCGTCTGGAGGTTTGAATTTAAGTTTTAAACCAGGAGATTTAATGGTCATAGAAGACCATATAAATCTTACAGGAGAAAATCCACTTGTTGGAGTAAATGACGAAAATCTTGGGCCAAGATTTCCTGATATGAGCCGGACCTATGACAAAGGTTTGAGAGATCTTGTTTTTGCGGCAGGAGAAGAACTTGGAATTGAATAAGTTATACTTATGCTATCGTTTAAA
>RZZF01000002.1 GCA_009929975.1 Clostridia bacterium | reverse complement strand
GTTGTAGGCGAAGCCAAGCGCCGCTGTGATCATGGCCGCCGTTGTTCCGCTGATGGTTCCTCCGGCGACTGTTCCGACACCTGGGATGAACTTGACAATATTGGCCACGATGGTTCTGCCGAGCAGCGTCGCGCCGCCAGTGCCCAAGACCCCTGAGATCGTGCTGGTCATCAGTGATTTATTGATCGGGACACCAAAGATGACGGTCAGCCTGGCCAGCATCGCCAGCTGAGTGGGGACCAGCAGAGCCGCGTCGGCAAAGGGGAGCGGATTGAAGCCTTCCGCAAATGCCGCGGTGACAAACGGCAGCACCGCCTTATTGGCGGTATCGAGTTTACGTTCTATGTTGACCTTCTGGGCATTGATGAACGCGGCATGGGCGGCTTCCGGCAGACAGTCGAACGTGGTGTCGACCAGTTCTTTCAGGCCGAAAGATGGTAATGTGTATTCGTCAGTGATTGGCATGTCGTGTGCCAGCACCGGCCGGACATTTCTGACCGGAAGATTGAGATCCCGGATATAGTTCTCCAGCTCCTTGTAGTCAACGCCGACGCATTGCGTCAGAACAATGATGACCGGAATTTTATCGGCGAATGAACGGATCCATTCGACCTCAACCTCTTCAATCCGCCTGGACAGGCTGTTGATGCAAAACCAGATCATGTGGATCAGGTGTTCTTTTTCATTTTGCTGGATCAGCCGGTTGATTTCATCGAGAATCTCATGCTTGATTTCGGCCTGAACGGCCTGATCCAGTTCAATTCCCTTGGTATCGTAAAGGGTCAGGGGAATGCCGGGCTTTGTGATTTTCTGCAAATGTCGTGTGACGGGGGTTCCAACCCCCGTGTCAGCGAGATCATCCCGGAAGACACAGTTGATCAATGTGCTCTTGCCGACACCGGTTTTACCGATGACCATCAGGTTGGCTGTTTTCATTCGCTTTTCCTCATCTTCGATGTTTTGAAAAAATTGACCGAAGAGATCAACCGTGCCGCTCATATTGACAGTCCTCATTTCAATCAAATACCGGAGCCCTCTTCCATGAGTCTTATTGTGATATTTTGATCGCGCGCAAAGCCCGGGTGATTCAGCCGTTGTTCAAGTGATCAAAGATCAATATCGAAGTTGACATCCGTCATCTCGGCGATCTGGGTCAACACGTTATTGATAATGGCAATTCCTTCATCCAGCTGGGCGTTTGTGTGGGTCGCGGAATAGCTTGTGCGCTGCAGACAGGAATCTTTATGAACCGCGGGGGGCAGGACCGGGTTAACATAAACTCCGTTTTCCAGCAGAAGATGGGCGGTATAAAGCGTCCGTCCGATCGAACCGGTCAGGATCGGTACGATCGGGACGATATCATTGCCATTGTCAAAAATATGGACATTGGGCAATTGGCTCAGTCCACGCTTCATATAAGCGGCGATCTCGTTGAGCCGGCGAACGCGCTGAGGTTCGTTTTCAAGAATCCGCAGCGCTTCGCGTGCGGCCGCGACCTGGGCCGGTGCGATGGACGCGCTGAAGATGAATGGCCGGGCATTGTGCTTGATATAGTCAATCACCTTTTTGCTGGCCGCGATGCAGCCGCCCAGAGACGCCAGTGTTTTTGAAAAGGTGTTCATGATAATATCAACGCCATCATTCAAGCCGAAATATTCAGCTGTCCCGCGCCCGTGTTGGCCGAGAACACCGATCGCATGGGCATCGTCCACCATGACACGTGCGCCATATTTCCCAGCCAGACGGACAATATCCGGCAATTTGCAGATTTCGCCCTCAATGCTGAACACACCATCGGTTACAATCAGGATGCCGGCTTTCTCGTCGGCGGCACAGTGGATCAGTAAACGTTCCAGATCGTCCATATCACTGTGTTTGAACTTGAGCGTCTTGGCAAACGACAAGCGTGTACCATCTACAATACTGGCGTGATTCATGGCATCTGAAAGAATATAGTCATTGCGGCCGGTGATGGCGGATATGATCGAAAGGTTCGTCTGGAAGCCTGTTGAGACGACAAGGGCGTCCTCTTTCTGAAGAAATCTGGCCAGAGCCGCTTCCAGCTCGACGTGCAGATCAAGCGTGCCATTGAGAAAGCGGGAACCGGAACAGCCGGATCCATATTTTTCCACTGCCTTGATTGAAGCTTCTTTGACCCGGGGGTCGGAAGTCAGCCCCAGATAATTATTGGAGCCAAACATGAGGGTGCGATGTCCGTCCATGTCGACTTCTGTATCCTGACCGGAGGTCAGCATGTGGAAATATGGATACAGCCCTAATGCTTTTGCTTGATCGACCCGTGTGAAATCGTCGCATTTTTGAAATAAGTCCATGCTCATCGCTCCTCCTGAAATTGATGGTGTCTCATGACCAGCTAAACGGCTCAAATGATTGATGATTTGATCATCAAATTACATGCGTGATAATCATATCATATTTTGATATCATAATAGTCAGTACATGATCATGATAACAGCTCTCACATCATCATCTTTACATTGATTTTTGCTGGTGAACATGAGTTTGATTTGACCATTGAGGCAACGGGTAAAACGATGATGGAGTACTATGACAGTGTCCGGTTAAGCGATCTGCGTGAACTGGTCGCGTATGCGGCAGAAACGCACAGCGACAAAGTGGCTATCCGGGAATTCAACACGAAACGGGAATTTGTTGAACACACAGACCGACAGCTGCAGTTAAGTGATGCCGATGCTGTTTTTTATTCGCAATCCCAGGCCGCACGGATATCCGTTATCCTGGAGCAGTGTCCGGATGTCCGGATGGCTGTCAAAACCGGGTACACCAATCAAGATGCGGGTGTGCCTGACGTGATGCAGCTGATTCATTCCGGTCAGCAGATTCTGGCACAGGGAGACCCAGTGGATTTTGATCCTGAAGTGGATGTAAACAAAGTGTGCTCAATCATTTTTACCTCGGGCACAACGGGTGCCAATAAAGGCGTGATGCTGTGCCATCGGAACATCACCGCCGTTCTCCACTCCGCGCTGGCGATGTTCAGACAGGCTGAAACGTATTTTTCATTACTGCCGATCAATCACACGGTTGAGATGAATTTGTTTATCCTGGGGAGTCTTTATGCAGGGTTTACCGTCTGCTTTAATGATGAACTCAAGAATTTCAAGGAGAACCTGAGAATTTTCAAGCCGGACATGACCATGATGGTTCCCATGGTCGTTGACCACCTGCATAAGAATATCTGGAAGGAAGCTGAAAAGGCCGGCCAGGCAACACGGCTCAAGCTGGGCATCCTACTCAGTAATTTTCTCAGAGTATTCGGAATCGATCGTCGTGACCAGTTTTTCAAGCCGATCCTTGACGGGTTGGGCGGCCATCTGAAAATGATTTTTTGTGGTGGCGCACCGTTGAATCCCCAACGGATTAAAGCGTTTGCTGATATTGGAATCGATATTTACAACGGGTATGGCATTACGGAATGCTCCCCGCTCGTATCGAGCAACAGTCCGATTTCTCAAGTGCCGGGGAGTGTCGGAGCTGTCGCACCCGATTGTCAGGTCCGGATCAGTGATCCTGATGACGATGGTGCAGGCGAAATTCAGGTCAAAGGTGATAATGTCATGCTCGGCTACTATAAAGATGAAGCGGCAACCCGCCAATCATTCACTGAGGACGGATGGTTCAAAACCGGTGACATCGGTTGTATTGATAAGGCAAATAACGTGTATATCACAGGGCGCGCCAAAAACCTGATTATCAGTTCGAATGGCAAAAATGTCTATCCTGAGGAGCTGGAGGAATGCCTGATGAATCAGATTCCCTACCTTCGTGAAGTCATTGTCTTCGCTCCGAAAGATAAATTCGGCCATGAGCGGATCATCGCGGCGGATGCTTTTCTCGATCCGCAATTTATCAGTGAAACGGGTCTGGAGCGGGCCCGTGTTCAGTTGAAGGCGGATATTGAGAAGGTTAACGGTCATCTGGCCAAATTCAAACGGATCTCTCAGGTTATCATCCGCGAAACAGAGTTTGAGAAAACGACGACCAGAAAGATCAAACGGAATTATCAATAGCTGTCCATTGCATATTTCACTGTCTGACCTCGAGCAGAGCGATCATAAAAAACACGCCTGTCACCCCATGAGATGACAGGCGTGTTCATTGATCTTCGGACAGGACTTCGTCTCAGGTCAGCCGAACAGGTGAACAACCGCGATCAGCGGTGCGAAAAGATTCGATGTCAGTGTCATGACGGTGATCAGTGTATTGATGGATGGCCCGGCGGTATCCTTGAAAGGATCGCCGACCGTATCGCCGATGACGGTGGCCTTATGCGCGTCAGAACCCGTACCGCCGCAATTTCCGGCTTCAACATATTTTTTCGCGTTATCCCATAAACCGCCGGCATTGGCCATAAACAGAGCGAAGACGATACCGACGAAGATCGCGCCGCCCAGAAACCCACCTAGCGCGGCCGGACCGAGGATGAAGCCGATCAGCAGGGGCAGCAGAACCGCCAGCAGTGCCGGCAGGATGAGTGATTTCAGCGCGCCTTGTGACGCGAGCCCGACGCAGGTGGCGTAATCAGGATCGACGGTGCCCAGTAGAATGCCGGGTATATCGCGGAACTGGCGCCGGATTTCCTCAATCATCGTGAAGGCGTTGCGGGTGACAGCGAGCATGAGCAGCGCCGAGAAAATCGGCGGAACCATCGCGCCGAGCAGAATACCCGCGAGGACCAGCGGATCGAGCAGACTCAGAGTCAGCTCCTGGCCATTCGGCAGATAGTGCTCAATTTGCTCCTTATAGGCCACGAACAGCGCCAGGACCGTCAGGGCAGCGGCGCTGATGGCAAATCCCTTGGTGATGGCCTTGGCGGTATTTCCCGCGGAATCGAGGACATCACATCGGCTGACGACTTCATCTCCCAGATTGGACATTTCAGCAATTCCCTTGGCATTGTCGACAATCGGACCATACGCGTCATTGGCGACAACGATCCCGGTCAGTGACAGCATGCCAACCGCGGCGATACCGACTCCGTAGACTCCGGGCAGGCCGAAAGCTTCCGCGGAAAAATAGGAGACAAGTGTGGCGGCGGCGATGCCGAACAGCGACGGCCCGATTGAAATGAATCCGAAGGACATGCCTGAGATGATATTAAGCGCGGCCCCTGATTTGGCGATATCAGCCGTTTTGCGAACCGGTTTATAATTATCATCGGTAAAGTAACCGGTGGTAAAGCCGATGATGACACCAATCGCCAGTCCGGCCACGGTCGCGATCAGGGCACCGATATTCCATTGCATGACCAGGAAGAGAACCGTGGCCAGCACGGCGAAAATCACACAGGAGATGACGGTGGCCATATTCAGGGCTGTTCCGGGTTTGCCGTTCCTGCCGACACGAACCAGTTGGAGTCCGATGATGGATGAGATGATACCGACAAGACAGAGAATGAGCGGGAGAATGGTATATAGGATCTGAGTTTCCTCAGGCGAGGATAGGAACCCGGTGAAACCGATCAGCATGGCAGCGACTGTCGCGGCGACATACGAATCAAAAATATCAGCGCCCATTCCGGCGACATCGCCGACATTATCACCGACATTATCCGCGATGACGGCCGGATTGCGGGGGTCATCTTCGGGTATTCCAGCTTCAATTTTCCCGACCAGATCGGCCGCGATATCGGCGGTTTTCGTATAGATACCGCCGCCGGCTTTCGCCAGAAGGGCCAGTGATGAAGCACCAAAGGAAAATCCCAGCACAACCTCAGGATTTCCTGTCACCAGGTAGATCAGGCACATGCCGAAGACGGCGATGCCAACCATCGCCAGGGCCAGAACCGCTCCGGCGCGATACGCGGTATTGAAGGCCTTATTCAGGCTGTTGACGGCCGCGACCGCTGTCCGGACATTGGCGCGAACCGCGACTGACATCCCGAGAAACCCGGCGATGGCGGAGCAAAGCGCTCCGACGACAAATGCCAGAGCGGTCTCCAGACCTGTCAGCAGATTGAACCCCTCTCCCTTGAGTGAGAAGACAATCGCGAGTATCACCCCGAAAACAACCGCCACTCCTGCCAGCGCGCTATAGAGATGGCGCAGATAAGCCCAGGCACCATCTTTGATGGCACGGGCGATCTTGCGGGATCGCTCTGATCCATCATCCTGTTTTCTGACCCAGCCGTAGATAAGAAGGGCGATACCGAATGAGATGATTCCCAGGACCATGCCTGAGATGAGCCAAACATCTGTTGTCATGTGCATGAACCTCCGAAACGATAATATATTTATGAATTACGTATTGATGGAGCGCCACCAGTCATAATTGTTCTGGCGAAGTTCGCTCATGGACGGCAGGGGATAAAGATAGAGTCCTTCGGTTGAATTCCCGACGAATACACCATTCTTGACCATACGGAACGTCAGGATCTGTCCGCCGCTCAAGTCAAACATCTTTGACGAGATATCCTTGGTTTTGACTTCCTGGAGACAATTGCGCAGATGCGGCAGGTTTTCGTAGGGGAGGTCGTCAGCGGATCCCTGATCGGGATCTTCAGCAAGACGGCCCAGTCTGAGTTCAGCAAACGCGATCGCCGGAATTCCCTGGAAACCTCCGGGACGGCCCATCATCAGATTCGTATAATCCAGCGGCCCCAGTGAACTGACAACCGCCGGACGCGTGGGCGCCAGTTCGAAATAGAGATGGAGACCCTCTTCATTGTTCAGGGCAGGTACTTTACTGACCCCCAGTGAGCGGCCGTCGCGGGCAACATAGTACAGCGTTCCCATCGCCGCCAGCGGGAGATGCTCAAGTACACGGTAGATCGCGACATAGACCGATGATTTCGGCTGGCCGTCTGCTGTGGGGACACAGCGGGCAATGCCCTGGTCAATCTGGAAGAAAGGATGCCTGAAGGCCGGGTCGATTTCGACGAAAAGAACCTGTCCGCTCGATTTACCGCGCTCGCCGATCGCGTAATAAGCGGCAAATTCTTCAGGATTGAGCATTGAGATGACCAGTGTTTCCGGGATCAGTGTCAGATAGATATGGTAGTTCAAATGTCTCACCCTTTCCTGCAAAAATCAGAATAACGCTGACTGCGACTGAAGGACAAGTAAAACCAAATTCAGTATAGATCACGATGGCGTAAAGTCAACGGGAATTTGCAGTGATTTTCGGCGCTCATTCTCAACGGTGGCCGCGTGGAAAGATGTGAACCTGTGATACGAAGCCGTCAGTTGGTTCTGCTATAATGAAATAGTACTTCGAACCGGAACGCGGATACCCCGCTGCCGGGGGCAACTAATAACAGGAGGCCAATATGATCGAACCAATCAATCATTATATGAAAGTCGGGATTGTCCATTTTATGGCGTTTCCGGAAACCATGAAGGGCGAAGGCCCGATTCTTGAAACGGTCGAATCGATCGCCCGGGATCCCTATTTCGAAGCGATTGAGCTGACCTGGATCAAAGACGACGCTGTGAGGGCAACCGTAGCAAAACGCCTGCAGACGGCCGGCATGACGGTCGCTTATGGCGCGCAGCCGCGTCTGCTGACCACTGGCATGAATATCAATGATCTGGATGAAACGAAGCGTCTGGCGGCGGTCGCCAGCCTTAAGACAGGCATGGATGAAGCCGTGGAACTCGGGGCCACTGGCTTCGCGTTCCTTTCCGGCCATTATGAGGAAGCCCGGCTGGAAGAGGCCATGGCAGCACTGGCAAGCTCAACACGTGAACTCTGCCGCTATGCACAGGAAAAGGGAGACCTCACGGTCGCCCTGGAAGTCTTTGATTATGACATTGACAAGAAGTCGCTGATCGGACCGGCGGATCGTGCCCGCCGCTTCGCTGAGATGATCCGTCCGGAATATGATCATTTCGGCCTGATGATCGACCTTTCACATATTCCGATGATCCATGAGACCAATGACGAGCATATTCTGCCGCTGCAGCCCTATCTGGTCCATGCGCATATGGGCAATACCGTCATTGCCGACCCGTCGTATGAAGCGTATGGCGACACACATCCGCGTTTCGGATTCCCCAATTCGGAAAATGATGTCCCCCAACTGACTGCCTATCTGCAGAAATTGAAGGATATCGGCTTTATCCATCCTGAAAAGCGGCCGATTGTCAGCTTTGAAGTGAAGCCCTGGGGCGATGAGACACCGGACATGGTCATTGCCAACGCGAAGCGGACCCTCAACCAGGCCTGGCGACAGGTCAGATAACCGGTTGACCGACACTGCGGCGCAGTTCAGGCTCTACCGCCTGACTGAAGCGATAACCTGGCGGCAGCTCCGCCAGGTTATTTTCTTTACACCATCGTTCCAAGGTGGCGGCATCGAGACGGGCTTCTTCGTTGTGGATAGGCAGCCTGTCACTGATCGTCGCCTGATAGGCGAGGATGACATTCATATGATCCGCGAAGGCACTGTGCAGCGTTCCGTGGTAGCCGTCAGGCAGATGATGCCAGGCATGGTTGAAGGCCCCGCTGACCGCCTGTCCCCGCGGATAGGCGATATCCTGCCAGTAATTATCCATGAATCGGATACAGGGGTGCCTGCGGACCGCCGCGTCTTCAACAGCAGGCCGCAGCGGCGGTTGGGGGTCGTCGGCCGTCAGCGGGTGCGGATCGAGGGTTGTGACCTGGTCAACGAAGATCCCCTGCTGACCGAACAGAGCGGCCATTTCACAGACAAGTGAGGCTCCGCGGCTATGCCCGATCAGATGGATGGGATGGCGGCCCGGATCAGGCAGTTCAGACTGGTGGTCCATTAGTGATGTCATCAGTATCTGAGCCAGCCATCCTGTACTGACCGGATGAATCAGATGATTGGCCACGGCGGTCCAGTCGACGCGCAGAAAACATTCACAGTCACTGGGGTCTGCCGGATGCGGCTCCAGCCACTCGAGGTCGACCTTCCAGCCTGTGTCATGACTGCGCCGGACGCGAAGACAGCCTGCCCGTCCGTGTGAGCGCAGGCGATGGATGATCGACTGCTGCATATAGCCGGTCCATCCGGGTTCTCCGGTTATCTTCGTGTCATAGCCATGAGCGATCAGAACCAGGCCGGCACAGGTACGGCCATCAGGCAATGGATCTGGGGCGGCGTCAATCATGTCCGCCAGATCATTGACCAGCTGCTGGTTGAAAGACTGACTCATTTTCGTTTCCTCCGACAACCTTATTATACTCGAAAGTCATCATTAGGCGTCTTGATATGACAAAGTTTGACATGTGAGTCTGAACCATTGATAATGAAAATAGAAGATCCATGACGCTTTGAATACTGTCCCGATCCACTGTTTGAATGGGAGCCGGCAGATGAAAATTCAGGAAATGCGGGATAATCTGATCAACGCTGAGTTCGCGGCGATGATCCAGGAAAGTTGTACGAATCATGTTCAGCCGGGTGTGATTGACGCTCTGGTCAGTCAGCCGATGGCCGGCATTTATTTGTTCCAGCTCAGAGAACCCGTCGACTGGCAGCATGCGGCCGATCGGGAAACCACACTCAAGACCATGTATCTCACCATGCCGCTGACCTGGGTGAACGCGACGGCCCTGCACCAGTTTCGTGCCATTGAGCGCATCGGGCTGATCGGCAGAAGTCCTGCCGATCTTTATGGAGACCTGTTGGATGAGAGCAGCCAGAGCTGGTTTCAGCTGTTTGAACTGGGTGAATTGCGTCAAGAGGTCAAGATTATCCGCCATGACCAGACTTCGGCCTGGATGATGATTGATTCAGTCTGCCTGTATAATGAGCACGGCCAGCTGATCGGTGTCCTGGCGATACAGATTGATATCAGCAGACAGCGCCAGAGTGAGTCTGAACTGCGTGACAGCCGGGATCTGTACCGTCTGCTGACTGAGTTCTCACTCGATACGGTCTGGCGATACAATGTTCAGCGCAATGCCCTGACTTATGTGAGTCCGGCTGTGACGCAGCTGCTGGGCTATCCGGTGGCCGATGCGCTTCGACTGTCTCATCGTGAGCTGACCGACCCCTATCAGCGTCCGCACCTGCTTGACCTGTTCGGCCAGTATCTGGAACGGTTTCTTCGCTATGGCGAACAGCCGCTCCACCCGTATCTGGAATTGCAGCTGCAGCATCGCGACGGTCATCCTGTCTGGAGTGAGATTGCCTACAGGTTTCGCTTGAATGAGCAAAAAGAACTGGAACTGATCGGATCGGCCCGCAATATTGAAGACCGGAAAAAACATGAAAGCCGGATTCTCTACCTCAGCTATCACGACCAGATGACTCATTTGTACAATCGTCATTTTTACAGCGCTGAACTGCAGCGGCTCGACGTTCCGCGCAATCTGCCGATCGCCATGATCCTATCAGATATCAACGGTCTGAAAGCCACAAATGATATTTTTGGTCATACCACCGGCGACACCCTGCTGATCGCCTACGCGGACATTCTGCGCCAGGCCTGCCGCGCCGATGACATCATCGCCCGGATCGGCGGGGATGAGTTCATTGTTCTGCTGCCGAACACCGGCCAGGAACAGGTGATGATGATCCGGGACCGCATCATGCAGCTGATTGACCAGAAAAAGCTCGCGCAGTCGGTTCTGTCGGTTTCCTGCGGTATCGCGGTCAAAACGCTGCCGGATCAGATATTCGCTGAACAGTTCATCAAGGCTGAAGAAGAGATGTACCATCAGAAAATGAGGGACCGCCGGGGATTTGAACGCCGTCTGGCCACTCATATTCGTCAGCAGCTGGCAATTCGTGACCCGCGGGAGAAGGAACGGAGCGAGCGGATCGGCCAGATCTGCCAGCAGCTGGCAGTGCAGAGCGGCCTTACACGTGAAGAGATCCGGCTGGCCGGGCTGGCCGGCCGGCTGCATGATATCGGGAAAATCGCGATTGATCAACGCATTCTGATGAAGAAAGAGCCCCTGAATGACGATGACTGGCGTGAAATACAGCGTCATGTCGAGATCGGTTACCAGATCGCGAAAAATATCCATCACTACGCGGATGTCGCTGAGATTATTCTGACCCATCATGAGCGTCCGGACGGTCTCGGCTATCCGCGAGGTCTGCGTCAGCATGAAATTCCGCTGATCAGCCGGATGGTCAGTGTCGCTGTGGCGTTTGACGCCATGCTGCACAAAAAGAATATGTCGTCATTTCAGGCGATGAATGAACTGGAGAAGGGCGCCGGCAGCCAGTTCGATCCAGCTGTAGTGGCACTGTTCCGGCGTTTTCTGGCTCAGTCGAAACCGCTCAAGATATGAACAGCCCGGATCATGGTCGATCCGGGCTGCTGTCATCACATCATCAGGGCGCTGTTGCTTACGCGTTATAGGTCGATGAGGCGGTATCGCCGCCCTCGCCGGTCCAGTTCGTATGAAAGAATTCCCCGCGTTCGCGATCGACCCGCTCATAGGTATGCGCACCGAAATAATCTCTTTGCGCCTGGAGCAGATTAGCCGGCAGCCATTCGCTGCGATAGCCGTCGAAATAACTGAGTGAGGTTGCCATGGCCGGCACCGGAATGCCGGCAAGCGCTGCAGCGGCGATCACCTGACGCCAGCCGGACTGCGCCTGGCTGACCTGTTCCTGGAAAAACGGAGCGAGCAGCAGGTTCTGCAAGTCAGGCTGCGCGGCAAACGCGTCGCTGATCCGATTGAGGAAGATCGAACGGATGATGCAGCCGCCGCGCCACATTTTCGCGATACCGCCGAAGTCGAGCTGCCATCCGTAGGTTTCGGCTGCCGCTTTCATCAGCGCATAACCCTGGGCATACGACACAATCTTCGCGGCGTAGAGCGCGCTGCGCAGATGAACAAGAAACGCCTCCCTGTCCCCGGTGAATGTGGCCGAAGGTCCCTGCAGGATCTTTGACGCCGCGACACGCTCTGATTTCAATGCGGAAAGAAAACGGGAGTAGACAGCTTCACTGATCAGGGTCAGGGGGACACCTTCATCCAAAGACGCGACCGAGGTCCATTTGCCTGTCCCCTTCTGGCCGGCCGCGTCAAGAATCTTGTCAATCATCGGCTCACCGTCTTCATCTTTGTATGCCAGAATATCGCGGGTGATCTCGATCAGATAGCTGTCCAGATCGCCCTGGTTCCAGTCGGTGAAAACGTCGTGCATCTCGTCCGCGGTCATTTTCAGATAATCGCGCATCAGATGATAGGCTTCACAGATCAGCTGCATATCACCATATTCAATCCCGTTATGAACCATTTTGACAAAATGACCGGCTCCATCTGACCCGACCCAGTCACAGCAGGGGCTGCCGTCTTCAACTTTGGCGGCGATTGCCTGAAAGATCGGCTGAACCAGCGGCCAGGCGGCTTCAGAACCGCCAGGCATGATACTCGGTCCTTTCAACGCGCCTTCCTCACCACCGGAAACACCGGTGCCGATATAGAGAAGACCGGCTGCCTCAACATGGCGTGTCCGGCGAATCGTGTCCGGAAAATGAGAGTTGCCGCCATCGATGATCACATCACCGGCGTCAAGCAGCGGGATCAGCTGCTCAATCAGCTGGTCGACCGGCTGGCCGGCCTTGACCATCAGCATGATTTTACGCGGCGTCTGCAGCTGGGCAGTCAGTTCTTCAAGACTATAGGTGCCGATGATCTGTCGTCCGCTGGCTCTGCCACCGATAAAGCAGCGCACTTTATCCGCTGAACGATTGAATACCGCGACGGTGAATCCGTGACTTTCCATGTTCATCACCAGGTTCTCACCCATGACGGCCAAACCGATCAATCCGATATCTGCTTTTTTCATAGTTGTCCTCCTTGTGACGCGGCCGCCATGCTGCTTCGCAGGGTCAGCCGGCTATCTGCTGTTCAGTGGGCCAGTCGCTGGCGGCTGGCCCAGAGACCGACGGCCGGATTGCTGATAAAGTAGATTTCCTCACCATCCGGTAATTGATTATAACCCGGTTTCAGATGGTCCGGGTCGTATCGTTTTAACATGTCATCCAGCGAAGCGTATTGATAACCGGCCTTTTCGACCGCTTTACGGCTGAGATGGCGAACGGCGTATGTGATGGTAAAGCGTCCGTCCGATGAGCCGTGAATCAGATGAGCGGCCGCCGAAGGATTCGATCTCAGATCTTCATGAGCCTGATACAGGTCAAGGATCTGATCCCGGCCGACATAACCGTAGCGGCGCAGCAGTGCGTCAATCTCAGGATCCTCGCCGAATTTTTTGACACCGGGGGCGAGAATCAGCAGTTCGCCTCCGTCAGCAATGGCCATTCGTGTCCGGTAAACGGCCTTGTTGCCGAGCCAGGTGCTGCGGAATTCACGTTCATCCAGATAGACCACCATTTTTTTCGGCTCACGGTCAAGATGGATGAAGTTCCGCGCCTGGCTCAGTTTGACTGCCTGTTCAAACAAAGACCGGTCACGCCCGATATAGAGCCCTTCGAGATTAACTGTCTGCTCCTGCAGGGTGGTCACGGTCAGGATATATTCCAGCGGCAGCCGGCTGAGGAAATGTTCTTCAGCATAATCAAAGACCTGGCGCACCGGTGAATGGTCACGCCCCATCAGTCGTTCCAGTCCATAGACAGCTCCGAGAAAATGTGACTGGTTGATTGCCGTTCGTCCGCCGCAGCCGACCAGAATGTTCTTGCTGTAGTTGGCCATACCGACGACTTCGTGCGGTACAACCTGGCCGATCGAGAGAATCAGGTCATACTGCGGGTCGAGCAGGCGACGGTTGATTTCAATCTGCAATGCTTCATCAATCCGTCCCTCAGAGACGGTTCTGATAAAGTCGGCCGGCACCTCACCGATTTTGACGACATCGGTTTTCCAACGATGGGCGATGAACGAGGACCAGGGAATGTCGGGGCCGAAAAACAGGCGGCATTCCGCTTCGGTCATCGCGTCATGTGTTCCGAGCGCGGGCATGATGTCCACCTGGCAGTCCGGACTGAGCAGCTGATAGCATAACTGCGTGATCCGGCCGGCACCAGAGTGGAGGCGTGTCAGATCGGGAGGCAGCAGCAAAACTTTTTTCAGGTTTCGGCCTGACAGCGTCTGTTGCAGGGCTTCGCGCAGCTCCTGATCTGAAATCGCCGCTTCAGGGCGTTCGATGATGATTGGCATGGGATCCTCCTTAGCGGTACAGCCGCTGATAGATGTCCTGATACAGCTGGAATCCGGATTGATACACCGCGGACTGGGCTGGATCAGGCTGGAAAATTTTATGGACGGCCATGGCCGGCAGCGTCTCTCCCAAATGGGATACGGTACCGGCAGCCAGCATGCCAAGGTAGGCGGCACCTAACGCTGAAGCCTCGCTGACCGTACTGACCGCGATCGGCTGACCGAACAGGTCAGCCTGCATCTGCAGCCATATTTCAGAGCGGGCATACCCGCCATTGGCGCGGATCTGAATGGATGATCCGCTGATCGAAGCCAGTGCCTGATAGACCGAATACATCTGGTATAGGATCCCTTCCATGGCTGCTCTGACAATATGCGCGCGGCTGTGCCTGATATCCAGGCCATACAGAACACCGCGTGTACGGGCGTTCCAGTTGGGTGAACGTTCGCCGGTCAACAGAGGAAGGAAGATCAAGCCGTCACTGCCGGCCGGAAGATCAGCGGCGTAGCGGTCGAACTGGGCGTAGACGGAGTTGAGATCTGAAGCCGCGGCATCGGCCTTGAATGTTTCCAGGAATTGATCGCGCAGCCAGCGCAGAACGATTCCGCCATTGTTGATCGCTCCGCCGGCTACCCAGAGATGATCGGACAGACAGTAGCACCAGGTTCGCTGCCGCGGATCCAGCAGCGGCTGGCGGACTGTTGTGCGGATCGCGCCGCTCGTGCCGATTGTACTGGTCATGGCGCTGTCATCAAAAATGCCACAGCCAAGATTAGCCGCGATGCCGTCTCCGGTTCCGGCGACAATCAGTGTTTCCGGTTCAAGGCCGAGCCGCAGACGCATCTGAGGTTTCAACGGCGGCAAGACCGCTTCGCAGGCTACCGGACGGGCGAAGTGGCGTGGTTCAAGCCCGAGTATTTCCTTCAGAATATAGGGGTCCCAGCGAAATTCCCGGATATTGAAGCACGCTGTGGCTGACGCGTCGGTGATATCAATCAGATATTCACCACACAGGCGTTCAGTCAGATACGTCTTGATGGAGATAAAACGGTGAGCTCTGGCGAAAACGTCCGGCTGGCATTCCTTCAGCCAGAGAATTTTGCTGAGTGGATACAGCGGATGCTGTGCCCGGCAGCCGGTAATTGAGTACAGGCGGTCAGAATCAAACTGGCGGCTGATCTCGTCGGCCTGGTCATTGGCGCGGCTGTCTGCCCAGGTCATCAGCCGGGTCAGGGGGCGGCCGCTCTTATCCACCGCCATCAGACTGTGCAGCTGAGTGCTCCAGCCGATGGCGCGAATATGGTGGTTGTGCTCCCGGGCGAAGCGAGTGCTCTGGCTGACCACTTCGATCAGCTGGTCGAATATCAGATCAGGATCAAGCTCGGCTGTTGCCGCCGTTTCCGTCATCAGAGGTGTCTCACGCTGCTCAGCATGAACGGGCTGCCCGTCGTGATTGAATAGAACTGCCCTGACACTCGATGTTCCGAGGTCGATGCCGAGATAGTAGTTATCTGCCATTTCATACCGCCTTATGGTTGATCCACTGCTTTGTCTGAGTCCATTATAAAGGACAAGTCCACCCCCTGCATCCCTATCTTGGCAAGTTCCGCAGGAAAGCTTGCTCAGATGCACCGTGTCCGAAAAATTTTCGTATGAAACCCCGGCGTGTCTGTCCTTGTTTTGACCTGGTTGACACGATGTTGATCTACATCCGGGGCCACCGGCGCAAGAGAACTCTATAATGAAGGAACGATACGAGCGGAGGACGGTGTATGAGCAATCCGGACAACGACAGACTTCTCAGTGAACTGCTTGCCGATGAAGGTGGCTGGCGACTGATCGAACTGCCGTCGGACCGTGATGATCACCGCAGCTGCTATGTCGAAACTCACTCTGGCCGGCTGTATTGCCTGAGATGGTTTCCCGATTCATCGATTGACCGATCCGGCGCCAGTTATCAGCGCCTGCAGTTTCTTTTCCAACGGTTCGCCTGCGTCCCGCAGCCGGTCCGGCACGGTCTCAGTGCCGATCGGCAATTTCAATATCTGCTGAGCCGTTGGATCCGCGGCGAGCCGGTTCGCCGACGGCTCGGGCAGTACGGACCTCAGGATGATTATGCCTCAGGCATTGATTACGGACTGGTGCTGAGACAACTGCACGCGGCGGATCGACTGATACCCCATCAGATCCAGATGCCGCCACCGGCTTGCGGATCATCTGACTGGAGCCGGCAAACTGCCGACTTGCTGACACGTGCTGAACGCTGCGGACTGGCCCTCCCTGTGCCGGACCGGATGATCAGCCTGATCCGTTCCCTGGCGAAAATCTGGACCCGGCACGGCACAGCCTGGCTGCATGGACGGCCGGGGCCGGAGCATGGTGTCCTGACACCTCGATCCGGCCTGGTTCTCACGGGTGTGACCGGTCGGGTCACCGGGCATCCATATCGTGATTTGGCGGCGCTTGTCCTGAATACAGGTGCCAGCGGATCTGTTTTCCTGACCGGTGTGCTCGACAGCTACTTCGCAGGAGCGGCCGGCAGCCGTTCCTATCAGATTCTGCGCCTCTTCATCGCGATTGAGATTCTCTGGCGTATCGAAAGATGGCGAGCGGCATCACCAACACGGACTGAGCAGCAGGGCCTTCTCCAGATGATCGCGTCGTATCAGAATTTTCGCGAATTGATCCCGACCTGGTACCAGCCGCTGCCTGATTTTGGTGTCAAAGAAGCGACCTCCTGGCGGTATCAGCCGGGAGATCGCTTCAAAGGAGGAGCTGTTTGACTGTCGATGCGCCTGCACGGAGAAAATCAGGCGTCGATCATCTTGCCGCTTAATGAGCGCATATCACTGGAGAGCGCTTCCAGCCGCTGGTGAATGAGATCATGCTCCATTGGACGTTTGACTTTCAGCGTTGTGGTCTTGACCAGATCGGTTTCTGAAAGAACGAAATATTTGATGGCCTTATAAGGCGGCATCTGGCGATTGATTTCGCTGATCTGCTGATTCATGTAGACACTGATTTTTTCCATATCTCCGGCTGTTTCCTGTGGCAGGCTGTCAGGGTCAAGCACCAGTTTGGCGCAGATATCAACCGCGCCGCGGCTCGACGATTCGCCCCAGACGATGGACTCCTTGACACCGGGAATATGGGCAATGAGAAATTCGATTTCTTCCGGGAAGGCTTTTTTGCCGTTCGTCAGTACGATCATCGACTTAATCCGCCCGGTGATGAACAGGCAGCCTTTTTTATCCAGGTAGCCACTGTCTCCGGTACGGAACCAGCCGTCCGCGGTCATCGCTTCGGCCGTCGCGCTTTCATTTTCATAATATCCCATCATGACACTTTCGCTTCGTGTGAGAATTTCACCAACCGCGCCGGGCTTGGGATCATCGGTATCAATCGCGACTTCTACGGTGCTCAAAGGCTGACCGACACTGCCGTAGACATTGACAAATTCATTGCAGGCGGCCACGACAGGTGACGTTTCAGTCAACCCGTATCCGGCAAAGAAGTCAATCCCGATCTCATTGAAGAAACGGACGATTTCCTTATCTATCGCAGCCGCGCCGCTGACGCCGAGTTTCAGGCCGCCGCCGAGCGCGTCGATGATCTGGTGAAATAGTTTGCGTCGGATATCAATGCCGAAGAAGCGCAGCACATTGGAGATTTTGCGCATGGCATTGACCAGCCGCAGTTTGCCGCTGCGCTGCAGGGTCTTCTGGATCTGGTGATAGATATTCTCAAAGAGCAGCGGTACGGCCAGCAGAATGTTGATCTCCCATTCCTTGAAATTATCCGAGATATAGCGAAGTCCGTCCGTAAAGCAGATAGAGCAGCCGTAGGCCTGCATCATGTACATACCGACGGTATTCTCAAACGTATGGTGCAGGGGCAGTACTGAGAGCGCCCTCTGGCCTTTTTCAACATTGATCGTACTGGTCACGGCATGCACATTATGAGTGATATTGCGATGTGACAGCATGACGCCTTTGGACATCGCGGTCGTTCCCGAGGTGAAAAGCAGAGAGCACAGGGCTTCCGGATCGATATCAGCCTCGACAAAACTGCGGTCGCCATCGGCCAGCGCTGTCCGGCCGCGCTCGATGACCTCCTGGTACTCAATGAAACGGGGATCACGCAAGCGCAGTTCAGGGGTGATCGTCTCCGCTTTCATACAGATGAAATAACGGATTTTCGGGTTGGTCGCGGCAACGGCTTCAGCGATTGCCTGATGACCGCTATTGTAAATGAACACCTCGGCTTTGCCCCGTTCGCACAGGCTGATGACCTCCGGTTCGGGCAGCTGCCGGTCAAGCGGCACCGCGACACCAAGTCCATTGACAACACTGTTGAATGAGACAGCCCATTCATAGGCATTGGCACCGACGATCGCCACAAAAGCGCCTTTCAGGCCCAACTGCGCCAGACCGGTTCCCATCTCATCGATGGTCCGGACATACTCACGATAGGTATGGACCGTTTCCCGGCCGCCCGGCGAGTCATGATAGCGGTAGACAGGCAGATCCGCGTACTCCGTGGCGCAGTAGCGCAGCAACTCACGCAGATCTCGAAAGCGCTGACGCTGATAATGTTGTGTTCCTTTAACCGTCTGCATAGGGGGTGATCCTCCTCCTGGCTGTGCCGGCTGTGCCGGACAATGGTTCTAAACCCAAATAATTTGAATATCAAAGTAAAAACAGAATATCATATGAACCTTCTCTTGACAATAGATGACTGCGGCACGTGAAAGAGGAGCAAAACGAATCAGATCACAATCTGGTTCTTGCCATTCCGTTTGGCTTGATACATTTTCATATCGGCTTCATGAATCAGTTCCGTCGTACTCTGGCCCCGGTAGTCCTGTACCACGCCGCTGACCGAGATTGAGAGCGTTTCACCAAACGGAAAGGCCGCGATCGCCTGTCGGATCCGTTCTGCGGTCAATCCGGCCCCTCGAAGATCAGTTTCCGGGAAGATGACGAGAAACTCTTCACCACCATATCGGCCGGCCAGATCGGTGTCACGGATATTGCTCCTGATGACTGCCGCGACATGAACCAGGACTTCGTCACCAATGATATGGCCTTTGCTGTCATTGACCTGCTTGAAATTGTCAATGTCGAAAATAGCGATCGCCAGCGGGGTCTGCTTCTGGTCGGAACGTTCTGTTTCACTCTTCAGGCGCTCGACCAGAGCGCGGTGGTTGCTGATCCTTGTCAGTCCATCAAGCTCTGACATCTTGGCCAACAGCTTGTTTTTTTCCTCCAGTTCAACCTGTGTGGCTTTCTTCTCAGTAATGTCGAAGACAATACCGGAGAGGAAAACCGGCTTGCCATCGGCATCATATCGCGTGACCTTGTCACGGTCGTAGTACCAGCGGTAGCGGCCGTCTTTTGCTCTGATTCGATATTCAGCTTCATATACCGGAGTTTTTCCATGAAGATGATCCAACATGATGTCCATTGTTTTTTGAAAATCATCGGGATGCAGCTTGTCGGTGAAAAACTGATAGCTGACCTGGCCAGGCAGTTCATCCATCTGATATCCGAGCGTAGTGACTTTGAGCGGATTGAATGTCACGGTATTGCTGACCATATCCCAGTACCAATGACCAAGATTCCCGCTCCAGGCGAATTCCAGCCGGACCTCCTGCTCCTGCTCCCGCAGCAGC
Organism: Clostridia bacterium; assembly: GCA_009929975.1. GTDB lineage: Bacteria > Bacillota > Clostridia > Saccharofermentanales > UBA5734 > SLHU01. The sequence continues at coordinate 5,486 of RZZF01000002.1, read as the reverse complement.
GCTTGATTCAAGGCGTCCAGCTCACGGATTCGATCGACCAGCTGCTGCCGGGTCCATTCTGAATAAGCCATGTTCATGTTTCTCCTCCATGCCGTATCGTGTCACATTTCGTATTGATTATACCAATCCCGGCGCGATTCTTTTCGCTTTGGGGAATGATCGCTATGATATAATCAGAATGCCGGTTGTAGGGCCGACAGGCGCTGATGCCCGGCCTGCCCGAATAACCGGCCGGAAGGAGAACGACCATGGAGACAAAAGCCGTTCGTTTATATGGGAAAAATGACTTGAGACTGGAGCAGTTTGAGCTTCCACCAATCGGTTCCGGAGAAATTCTGGCAGAAATTGTCTCTGACAGTATCTGCATGTCTTCCTATAAAGCAGCGATACAGGGAGCGGACCATAAGCGTGTTCCGGAAACGATCGCGACCGACCCGGTGATCATCGGACACGAGTTCTGCGGCCGTATTCTCGAGGTCGGTTCCCGCTGGCAGCATCAGTTCAAGGCCGGAGACCGGTTCGCGATCCAGCCGGCGATCAATGATCCGGCCGACCCATACGCGGCACCTGGCTACAGTTTTCGCCATATCGGCGGGGCGGCGACCCGCATCATCATTCCTGAGACGGTGATGGAACATGGCTGCCTCCTGCCTTACCGGGGAGAGGCGTTTTACCACGGCTCACTGGCTGAGCCGGTATCCTGCATCATCGGCGGGTTTCATGTCAACTATCACACCCGGGCCGGCAGTTATGAGCACCGGATGGGGATTGTCAAAGGCGGTCAGATGGCCTTGCTGGCCGGGGTCGGACCGATGGGACTTGGCGCGATCGACTATGCCCTGCACTGTGACAGGAGGCCTGGCCTGCTGGTCGTAACGGATATTGATGACGACCGGCTGCAGCGGGCCCGTGAGATCTACAGTGAGGCAGAAGCTGAGCGCTGCGGTGTCCGTCTGGTGTATGTCAACACGCGTGATGTATCCGATGTCCCCGGGCATCTTCTGTCAATCGGCGACGGTCACGGATACGATGATGTTTATGTCTACGCACCGGTCAGTGCCGTGGTGGAACAGGCGGTTCAGATTCTGGCCCATGACGGGTGCCTCAATTTCTTCGCCGGACCGACCGATCCGGAATTCTCAGCCCGTCTCAATTTTTACGATGTCCATTACCGGGCGACTCATGTTGCCGGGAACAGCGGCGGCAATACGGATGACCTGATCGAAGCGTTGGAGATGATGTCGGCCGGACAGATCGATCCTTCGGCGATGATCACGCATATCGGCGGTCTGAACAGCGTCATCGACACCACGTTGAATCTGCCGAAGATTCCAGGCGGTAAAAAATTGATTTATACACAAATCCGGCTTCCCCTGACCGCGATTAGTGATTTTGCCCGTCTGGGCGGGAAGGACCCGCTGTTTCGCGAATTGGCGGACATTGTCGCGGCGAACCGGCAGCTGTGGTGCGCTGAAGCTGAACGCTGCCTGCTTGAGCAGGCCCAGCCGATCTGACTCAGGCTGACGCGGTGATGGAGGAATTTCAATGCACTGGATAGAACATCTGACACCACAGCAGATTGCGCTGGAACTGGCGCCGCGGCTGCGCGGCCTGTTCTGGCCAAAGCTCAAGCAGGTCAGGTTTGAAGAAACTTTAACGTCTGACGTGAATGAAAAGGCGGTCTGGACGATCGACGCGTCGGATTATGACAGCCCTGAACAGCTTCTCAGCGCTTTGCGGCAGCAGCTGGACCATGCCGGAGGCCACCAGCCTGAATGTATCCGGATCGCACCGGCCGGCTGTTTTCATCTGCGCCAGCGCCAGAGCGGCCCGGCCCGCCTGAGCGGTCGAATCGCTCTGGTGACCGGAGCGGCACAAGGCTTCGGTGAGGGCATTGCCCGTGAGCTGGCCACAGCCGGAGCGGTTGTCGTGATCGCGGACCTGAATCTGGAACGGGCCCGGTTTGTGGCCGAATCGATCAATGAAAGCGGCGGGGAGGCTTTGGCGCTTCCGGTTGATGTCGCCAGTGAATCCTCCGTCAACACCCTGATCGAAACCATGACACTCCTATATGGCGGATTGGATCTGATCATCAGCAATGCCGGTGTGCTTCGTGCCGGCGGATTGGATGAACTGAGGCCGGAGGATTTTGAGTTCGTGACCCGTGTCAACTACACCGGGTTTTTTCTGGTTGCCCGGGCCGGCTGCCGCCCGATGAAGCGGCAGGCTGAGGAATGCCCCGGCTACAGCGCCGATATCATTCAGATCAACTCGAAATCAGGTCTCGAAGGCTCAGATCGGAATTTTGCCTATGCCGGAAGTAAATTCGGCGGCATCGGCCTGGTTCAGAGTTTCGCCAAAGAACTGGTCAGCTGGCGGATCAAGGTCAACGCGATCTGCCCCGGAAATTATTACGAGGGACCGCTGTGGAGCGATCCGGATAAGGGTCTGTTTGTCCAGTATCTGAAAGCAGGAAAAATAGAAGGCGCGGCGAGCATTGATGACGTGTATCGAGCCTATACGGCGAAAGTTCCCATGCGCCGCGGCTGTCGTCCGATCGATGTCGCCCGGGCCATTTTCTACTGTGTTGAACAAGAGTATGAAACAGGCCAGGCGATCCCGGTGACGGGCGGCCAGGTCATGTTGAATTAGGCGATTTAGAGAGAGGAATCATCATTATGGCAACACCTGTGATCATGCCCCGTCAGGGCCAGTCGGTTGAAAGCTGCATCATTGGAGAATGGCATCGTAAAGTCGGTGACCGGGTCGAGGTGGATGATCTTTTATTCACCTATGAAACGGATAAAGCCGCCTTTGATGAGAAGGCACGTGTTGCCGGAACCCTGCTGGCTGTTTTCTATCAGGAAGGGGATGATGTACCCTGCCTCAACCATGTCGCGGTGATCGGTGAGCCCGGAGAATCCGTTGATCCTTATGATCCGCGTCCGGCAGACGACCGGGCGGCTGATGCGTCTGAAGATGCGGCCGCCGCTGCGGAGCCGGTGGCCGCTACCGTCCAACCTGAATCCGTAAAGCGTGAACCGGCCATCCCGGTACCGCCGGCACAAAGCGGCAGCAGCCCCCGTGCGCGCCGGCTGGCAAAGCAGAAAAATGTTTCCTGGCAGCAGGCCAGCGGCAGCGGACCGGGGGGCCGGGTGATTGAGGACGATATTCTGAAGATCAGCCTCTCCGGCAGTACGGAGGGGCAATCGGCCGCAGGACATGAACCGGAGCCGGCTGCGCCGGTGATGCCGGTTGATGACGAAATCCGGCAGGTTCCACACAGCCGCGTTCGCCAGTTGATCGCCCGTTCCATGCATGAATCATTGTCCACGATGGCTCAATTGACATTGAACAGCAGTTTTGACGCCACTGAGCTGTTCAGACTGCGCGGCCAGTTGAAAGCCGCGGCGGCCGACCAGCACCCGTTGAGCCTGGACTGGCCGCAGTCCCGCCGCATACCGACCGTAAATGATTTGATTCTCTGGGCGGTTTCCCGAGTGCTGCCGCTTCATTCGGCCTGTAATGCCTGGTACGATGATGCCGGACTGACCTTGTTCCGCAGAGTCCATCTGGGTGTCGCGATTGATACACCACGGGGTCTGATGGTTCCGACACTGCGCGCTGCGGATCAACTGACACTCGAAAAAATCACGGAACAGACGCGAAAACTGGCGGCCGACTGCCAGACGGGAACCATCAATCCGGACCTGCTTCAAGGCGGGACATTTACCGTGACCAATCTCGGAACACTCGGCGTCGAAAATTTTACTCCGGTGATCAATCCGCCGCAGACCTGTATTCTCGGGGTCGGCTGCGCTGTTGAGCGCGTCCGCGCTGAAAACGGTACGATCAGCACCTATCCGGCGATTGGTCTGTCGCTGACCTTTGACCATCGCGCGCTGGATGGCGCGCCGGCCGCCCGTTTTCTCAAGGATCTTGTCTGGGCACTTGAACATCTGACCTTGATGTTGTGGCAAGCCGTACCGGAGACAGAAATGGCGGAGGAACCTGAACATGTTTGATCTGATTGTTCTTGGCGGCGGGCCTGGTGGTTACCTGGCCGCGGAACGGGCTGGCCAGGCCGGACTGGCGGTTCTGCTGATCGAAAAAGACAAGCTCGGCGGCGTCTGCCTGAACGAGGGCTGTATTCCATCGAAAACGCTGCTCAATGGCGCTAAGATCTATGAGTATGCCCTGCATGGCAAGGCCTATGGTGTAACGGTTGAATCGGCCCGTTACGATCCCGCGGTCGCGGTCAAGCGGAAAAACAAAGTTGTCCGCGGACTGGTGGCGGGGATCAAACAGCAGTTGAAACAGCACGGTGTGGCTGTGGTCAGCGGGGAGGGACAGATCATCAGCCGTGAGCCGGGCCGCATTACGGTTCAGGCCGGCAATGAGCAGTACAGCAGCCGTTGGCTGATCATCGCGACCGGCTCGGAACCGGTCATTCCTCCGATCACGGGAATTCAGGAAGGCCTTGAGTCCGGCTTTGTGCTGACGAGCCGTGAGATGCTCGATCTGGAACAGATCCCGGAACAGCTTGTTGTGATCGGCGGTGGTGTGATCGGGCTGGAAATGGCCAGCCTTTATCAGAGTATCGGCAGCCAGGTGGCCATTGTGGAAATGCTGGATCAACTGGCTGGGCAGGCCGACCGTGAACAGGTCGGACTGCTGCAGCGCCAGCTTGAGAAAAAGGGAATGCAGGTTTTCCTGCAGAGCCGGGTCAGCCGGGTCTCGGGCGATGGTGTCGAGTTTCAGCAGGATGGCGAAACAAAATGGCTCAACGCTGAAAAAATTCTGCTCAGTGTCGGGCGGCGTCCCAGAATCAGGGGCATCGGCCTGGAGAACATTGGCGTTTACACCGAAAAGGGACGCATCGTGACCGATGCGCAAGGTCGGACCAACTGGCCGGACGTTTATGCGGTCGGTGATGTCAACGGCCTGTGGATGCTGGCCCATGCCGCCTATCGCGAAGCGGAGGTCGCGATCGCTTCGATTCTTGGGGAAAATGACAGGATGTCTTATGACGCGATGCCATCCGTGATCTACACCCAGCCGGAGCTGGCTTCAGTCGGCCTGACGGCAGATGCCTGCCGGGAGAAGGGAATTCCTTATCTTGAGGTACGGCTGCCCATGCAGTACAGCGGACGGTTCATGGCTGAAAACGCGCAGGCTGGCGGTCAGATCCATTTGCTGGTCCATCCCCGGCGACAGATCCTTCTGGGCTGTCATCTTCTCGGCAGCTACGCGTCGGAAATCATCCTGACAGCCGGTATGATGATTGAACATCAGATGCCGCTGTCTGAAATCAAGAAATTTATTTTTCCGCACCCGACCGTCGTGGAAATTATTCGTGAAGCCGTCTTCCGACTGCCGGAAACAGGGACACCGGCTGGCGATCAACCCACAGACGAACACGATTCAATCACTGGAGGTAAGGTATGACCCGTCAATTATTCATTAATCCCTCAGATGTCCGCAAA
>RZZF01000119.1 GCA_009929975.1 Clostridia bacterium | reverse complement strand
AAAAATGATACGGAAAAACGCGAAAACGCCGACCGGATTGGACGTTCCGGCTTGACGCGGGATGATGCTGAGACTATAATTATATCAATTCTTGATGACATTTCTTCTTTGCTTGAATCGCATTTTTCTTTTCCCGGTTCCAGGTATTCGTCTATTGTGTTACAAGGATTGCCCCTGTTATTTGTGATGTACACCAACCGCTGATGGCGGAATATTACGAGGTGATTGAATGCCTTCTTTCAAGACGGCCGGCAAAACCAAAGATGATTTGGTTGTTGTCGTGCAATTGGCTGGTCTGCTGACTGCGGACGAGGCTTCCGCGATGACGCGGACTCAACTGATCAAAATTCTCAAAGATGCTGAAAAATCAACCGATCAGCCGGATCAGCCAGCCGCTTCCGCTGATGCCGGCCCGTCTGATGAACAGACTGCCCCGAAGAAGAGAAAGCCCGGCCGTCCCCGCTCAAGCACGCAGAAAAAAACCAGGACAACCCGCTCATCAGCCAGTCAGAATGACTTTGAGACGGTTTCTGATCCTGCCGCAGGCCCTTCAGATGAAGCGGTGTCAGCGCAATCTGCCGCATCAACCACCGCCACCGGTGAAAAAACAAAAACCAGAGCGGCTGCCGGACGTGCCGCGGCCAGCCGTGCAAAATCGGTATCGCGCAGCCGGCGCGCCACATCAGATGACAAGCATGAAGAACCGGCGGCTGAACAACCGCTGTCAACAGATCCCGCGATCAGTGATCCGCGGATATCCACCGCAGTACAGACGGAAAGTGAAGTCAAAGCGCAGACTGCTGACAAGGCCGTAGAACCGGCGGCTGAAGCGAAAAAGACAGAACTTCAGCCGGCTGGCGATGAAGCGGAAACGGTGAAAGACAGCGGACGGCGAAAAGTGCCGTCGAATAAACGGCAGAGCAGCCGGGCATCTGCCCCGGGCCGCAGCCAGAGAAAAAACAGCCAGGCAGACGCCGGTAGAAATGGCACATCTGAAACAGCCGGGATCTCAGCGGAATCGTCCGATGGCCGGTCACTGTCCGCTGAAAGCACGGCTTCTAATAAAGCAATTCCCGAAAAAAAAGAGAAGGAAAACGTGATCCGTTTTCAGCCGCGCCGTGACCCCGCGAGTGAGGAAACATCACCGGAGGCGGCGACAGCCGCGTCGGATAAGCCGATGGATGAGACACGGCCGGATGATCAACTTCAGAACCGGACCAGCCGTGACCAGCAGCGACCTTCTGCGGAACCGGCAAACGCGGCGGCGACCATTCAGCGTGAAGCGCGTCCGAACGGGCACGGCCAGGACGCCAATCGCGCAAGGAGACCCCAGGTTGAAGCCGGTGAACAGCAGGCAGGGGTTCTTGAGATCATGCAGGATGGTTACGGCTTTCTGCGCCGGGACAATTATCTGCAGGGGAATAAAGACATTTACGTACCGCCCCAATATATTCGCCGTTTTGGTCTGCGCCAGGGTGATCATGTCACAGGGACCGTCAAATTACAGCGGGATACCGATCGTTACCAGGCCCTGCTTTATATCAAGGAAGTCAATGGGATGTCGCCCGAGAAAATGGTTCGGCGTCCACACTTTGACCGGCTGACCCCAATCTATCCTGATGAACGGCTTGTTCTGGAAAGTGTGCGCAATGAACTTTCGACCAGAATTATCGATCTGGTCGCGCCAATCGGAAAAGGCCAGCGCGGAATGATCGTATCGCCGCCGAAAGCCGGTAAGACAATTCTGCTCCAGAAAATCGCCAATGCGATCAGCATCAACAATCCCGCAGCCAAGTTGATCGTCCTGCTGATTGATGAACGGCCTGAAGAAGTGACGGATATGCAGCGGTCAATCAACGGCGAGGTTGTCTATTCAACGTTCGATAAGACACCGGAAAACCACACAAAGGTAACCGAACTGGTGCTGGAGCGTTCGATGCGCCTGGTTGAACTCGGACAGGATGTCGTGATCCTGCTCGACAGCATGACGCGTCTGGCCCGTGCCTATAATCTGACAATCAACCCGACAGGCCGAACCTTGTCCGGCGGTCTTGATCCGGGTGCCCTGTATGGTCCGAAACGGTTTTTCGGAGCGGCGCGAAACATCGAGAACGGCGGAAGCCTGACGATCATCGCAACGTCTCTGATCGAAACCGGCTCACGAATGGATGAGGTTATCTTTGAGGAATTCAAAGGAACCGGCAACATGGAAGTCTATCTGGATCGCAAACTGTCGGAAAAAAGGATTTTTCCGGCTATTGACATCAATAAATCAGGGACCCGCCGTGAGGAACTGCTGCTCAGCAGCAAGGAACTTGACGCGGTCTGGACAATCCGCAAGGCGTTCAGTCAGCTTGATACATCGGCGGTTACTGAAGCCATTATCAATTTGTTGCTGAAAACACAGAATAATGAACATTTTATCTCATCAATCAATGTCTCGTTCAATGACAAGAATGTGTTCGACGCGATGAGGGGAACCCGGCCCAGCCAGAACGGGTCATCCTATAAGAACGGCTATAACGGGTAAATCACCCGGCGGTCCGGATGCATGACCGGCCATGCCGGCTGAAACAGCAAAACCGGCCCCGCTGTTGATCGCGGACTGATTGACAATCCGCGTTCAACATACTATAATCGGTCAGCAGGTTAAATCTGGTGTGGCATACGTATCGCGACCAATGGTGAGGATACGCGCCGCATCCTGAGTGAGAGGTGATATAAATGAAAGAAGGCATTCATCCCGAACATGTCAAGTCGGTTGTAACATGTGCCTGTGGCGAGTCTTTTGAGACTTTTTCCACAGTACCGGCCCAGCGTGTCGACATCTGTTCCAAATGCCACCCATTCTTTACCGGTCGGCAGAAACTCATTGATACCGGCGGTCGAGTGGACAAATTCAAGAAGCGTCTGGAACGCAAGTAAGAGAAGCGGAGGGAGGTCTGGAAACAGCCTTCCTTTTTGCATAGAAGGGAGATACGGCAGCGGTCTGTCCGCTCTGTTCTGATCATATGGGAAATATTCATAATTTACTGCAGGCGTCTCTGTTGGCAGCGCATAAAACAACCATCGGCGGACAGGCCCTGATCGAAGGCCTGTTGATGATCGGGCCGGTCAAACGGGTCATGGCCGTTCGTCAGCCCGATGGTACCATCCACGAGGAGGAACTGGCACCGGTCCGTCTTTCCCTGGCGGGGAAAATTCCGTTCGTGCGCGGCTCAGTCCGTCTGTTCCGCCAACTGGTCAGTGGGACAAAAGCACTCCTGAGATCGGCGGAACTGTCAGAAGAGGTGGCGATATCGGACGGGGATGCGGCGGCTGAAACTGCCACCGCGCAAAACCCGGCAGAGCCGCTGACGCCGGTGAAAAAAATCGGCAAAGCGCTGGATCAATGGCTGTCCCGCCATTCTGATGTCATGCTCTATGTCTCAGCGTCGCTGGGCATCCTGTTCAGCGTCATGTTGTTTATCCTGCTGCCGAACGCCCTGACCAGCCTGGTCAGCCGTTTCAGCGGGTTGACGGCCGACAGCAGCCGCCAGGAAGCGATTCTGTTCAATCTGATCGAAGGATTGATCCGTATCACGATTTTTGTCGGTTATCTGGCGCTGACTTCGAGGATCAAGGACATCCGCCGTGTCTGGATGTATCACGGTGCCGAACATAAGACGATTGCCTGTTATGAAGCCGGAGAAACCCTGACGGTTGAGCATGCTGGCCATTACAGCCGTTTTCATCCCCGCTGTGGAACCGCGTTTCTTTTCATTGTCATCCTGGTCAGCATCATTGTTTTTTCGCTTGTCGGCTGGCGTGGGTTCTGGCTGAATCTGCTGATCCGCTTCGCCCTTGTTCCGTTAGTGGCCGGGATCGCATATGAAATCATTCGTCTGGCCGGTCGCTTTGACAATTGGCTGACACGGGCGATCTCCGCTCCCGGTCTGTGGCTGCAGCGCTTTACGACAGCCGAGCCCGATGAGGGGATGCTTGAAGTCGCGATTGTCGCCATGAACGCTGTCCGTCCTGAATCAGAGCAAAGCGATGTGTGGTAATGACAACCCGTCAGCTCTATGATCATCTTTCCGATATCTTCAGGTCGAGCGGTTTTGAATCGCCGCGGTTCGAAGCGGCTGAACTGCTCAATGCCTGTCTCGGTCTGACGCGCCAGCAGCTGTTGACCCGCCCGGAAACGACCGTTGATGTCACGGACTGCCGGACTGTGTTGAGCATGGCGGATCAGCGGTGTGCCCGTGTCCCGCTGGCGTATCTGGCAGGCACGACGATTTTTTGCGGTCTCGATTTCGCGGTTCATCCGGGCGTTCTGATCCCGCGGGCAGACAGTGAGGTGCTCGTTGAGACAGCGCTGAATGAACTGACCCAATACCGTATGGATAACGGTTTACCCGCCGATCATTCACTGAGACTGCTGGATCTGTTTACCGGAAGCGGCTGCGTCGGCATCAGCCTTGCGCATACCTGGCGTCAACAAGGCGGATCATGCCAGCTGGATCTGGTTGATATCGACGCTGTGGCCTGCGCCTGCGCGTCGGATAATCTTGCCCGCCACGGCATGCAGCGTACCGGCCGGATGATTCAGGCCGATCTGCTCCCGCCGGCACAACCCGAACCGTATGATCTGATCACGGCTAACCCTCCCTATATCGCGACTGATCAGATTCAGACCCTGATGCCCGAGGTACGTCTCCATGAACCGAAGCTTGCTCTGGACGGCGGTCCGGACGGATTGTATTTCTATCGCCGTCTGATCAGCCGCGCCCCGGATTATCTGCGCGCGGGTGGCTGGCTTTTGTTTGAGCATGGTTATGACCAGTCGGATCAGGTGCTTCAGTTGTTCCAGTCCGACACGCGCTGGCAGCATCTGATCAGCTGCCGCGATTATGGAGGCCGGGCAAGGGTGACTGGCGCGCAACTGGGAAAACAGGCATAATGTGAAAGAAATGACGAATCAACGGGCGGGGTGATTGACATGCCAACCAGATATTTTCGATACCCTTTCAAGGCAGGCGAATACCTCCAGCTGAAAAAGAAGCATCCCTGTGGAGGCGACGTCTGGCGGATTGAGCGCGTCGGAGCTGATATCGGGATGAAATGTCTGACATGTGGCCGTTTTCAGGCGATTCCCCGATCACGGCTCGAGACGATGATCCGTATGATTCAACCGCCGGAGACAGCGGACTGACGATGACACCATTTGGAGGAACCAGATGAAACAGGATAAGTCTGAATCGATTGACCAGCTGAATCAGTGGCTGGGCGAGATGGGCGGAACACTGCCGGCACGATGGGAGCTGCTGCCGGATATCGGTCTTTATATGGATCAGGTCCAGACCTACATTGACCGGCAGGTGAGCCTGTATCGCCGTGATGAAGGCGAACGCCTCATGACATCATCAATGATCAACAACTATATAAAAGATGGCCTGCTGCCGCGGGCCAAGGCCAAGAAATACTCGCCGGAGCATCTGGCGATGCTGATCATGATCGGGACATTGAAACAGGTTCTCTCAATGCAGAACCTGCACCGGCTGTTGCCCTGCGGCCGGGATGCTACGGGCATTGAGGAGCTGTATCAGCATTTTATCGACATACAGGGGTCAACACTTCAGTCAAAAGCCGGCCAGCTGCTTGAGGATACCCGCCAGCTGTCCGGCGACGTGACACCGGAGCAGCAGCATGCCCTGCGTGAACTGGCATTGCAGCTCAGCATCGAGTCCCGTATCAATATGCTGATCGCGGAGAAGATACTGGCCCTGCTGGAGGATTGTGATCCATGATCGAACGCCTGACGGAAATGGCGGCCCGATACGATGAACTCAATATGCTGCTTGCCGACCCTGTCGTGCTCGCGGATCAGCCGCGTTACCGCCAGCTGGCGGCTGAACACGCTGAACTTTCGCCGATTATCGCTGATCATCAGGCGCTGCAGGAGACCAGAGCGGCACTGCAGGAGAACCGGGAGCTGCTCGGGCAGACCGATGAC
>RZZF01000432.1 GCA_009929975.1 Clostridia bacterium | reverse complement strand
GGATCTGTCATATGACGGATACGCGACTGATGAACGCCGATCACAAAGAGAATCACGATTGAATAGAGATTCAGCAGCAGATTTCCGGTGATCGTCATCAAAGTGCCTCCCGTCAGATTCAGTCTGCACTGAAACTGCTGCCGGTCGAAACAAAATGAAACACCGGATACGGCAGTCAGCCATGCAATCATTATCATACCATGTAAATGAGATGATTTTAACGGCTGGACGCGATCATTTTATCTGGTACGGACAGTCAAGAGAGTGAGGTGAATCAACTGAGCACGCAGCCACAGATCGATCTTCGCCTGACGGTTCACGAACTGTCGGCCCGATACCCTGACATTATCCCGCTGATGCAGCAGCTGGGTTTTTCCGACATCGTCAAACCGGGCATGCTCAATACGGCCGGGCGGTTCATGACCATCATCAAGGGCGCGCAACTGAAAAAAATCGAACTTGCTGGTATTGTCGCTGTTTTTGAATCCGCCGGCTATATGGTCATCGGCCTGCCGGAAAAACCGGCATGATCGGCTGATCCCCGCCGGTCAGGCAAACCGCACCGTCATCTGTCAGCAGATAGGTTTCCTCGACACCTACCATCCCGTATCCCGGCACGGCGCATTTTGGTTCAATGGCGATCACCATTCCCGCCTCCAGCGGCTCATGCCGGCGCGGTGCGATAATCGGCCATTCATCAATCTGCAGGCCGACACCGTGACCGAGGAAACGGACCTGTTCACCTGCCGGACCCATGAACGAACCAGCCAGATGTGGCGGCAGCTGCCGCGTCACGGTCTGGTAGATCATGTCCGGAACCGCGCCCGGTTTCAACAGGGCTGCGGTCTGCCGCAACAGGTCCCGGCAGATGTCATGAATGGCAGCAGCCTCCCTTGGCGGTTCATGATCAAACGCGTAAACCTGCGTCTTATCGCTGTGATAACCGTCGATTCCATACCCGGTATCCACAAAAACCAGATCGCCCTGCCGCAGCAGACGCTCCCGGCTGCCGAGCATCGGTACCGCCGCGGACTGGCCGCGCATACCACCCGGCCCGTCAAAGCTGGTTGATACCAAGGAATTTTCAGAAAAGCCCAGTTGGCCAAGGATGACATCGGTATCAAACATCGCGAAACGCGAAACGCCCTGATACCCGGAGCGAACCATCGCCCGGTACAGGTCAGCCTGCAGATCGGCTTCACTCATACCGGTCTG
>RZZF01000431.1 GCA_009929975.1 Clostridia bacterium | reverse complement strand
GGGTAGTCTGATCCCGACAACTTCCAGCGGCCTGTCACATCTGTTACTGGATGCAGCGGTGTCGATCATTGTCGAGATCAACACAGCCCAACCCGCGCAGCTGGCTGATTTACACGATATCTATCTGCAGGAATCCGCCGCTCAGACTCAGCCGATTCCCCTGGTATCGGTCCGGCAGCGGATTGGCCGCCCGACGATTCCCGTCGATCCAGCCAAGATCCGCGCTATTGTGATCCATGATTCCCCGGAACGGGCCGCTCCGCCACCAGCGGGCACGCCTGAAACAGACCGGATCGCGCAGCATCTGTTTGATTTTCTCGAGATCGAAAGGCATCGCATTTATCACGGGGCGCTGCCGCCGCTGCAAATGGGATTTGGCAGCCTGGCCACCAGCATCGCCCGTTCCCTGGCCCAGGCTCCTTTCCAGGACATTCAATTCTTTTGTGGCAGCGTGGGCGAAGCCATCCTTGAACTGCTGGTCTCAGGCAAGGCCACTGCCATTTCAACCGCCGGCCTGGAGATGAGCGAGCGGGTGGATGAGATCATCCGCACAACCCTGGGACTATCCGACCGGCTGGTCCTCCGCAATGGCGATGTGATCAATCACTCGGAAACCATTGGCCGCATGGGCCTGATCGCGCTCAATACCGGGATCGAAATCGATGTGTACGGCAATGTGAATTCGAGCCATATCAGTGGTAACCGGGTGGTCAACGGCATCGGTGGCGGCGCCAATTTTGCCCAGAACGCTGGATTGTCGGTTATCCTGCTGCCCTCGACCAGCAAATCCGGTGCGATCTCCACGATCGTACCTATGGTCTCGCACCAGGACATCTGTGAACATGACGTCGATGTCATCATCACGGAGCACGGAGTTGCCGACCTGCGTGGTCTGGATGATACCGAACGGGCGGATGCCATCATCCGCCACTGCACAGCGGGCGCCTATCAGACTCAACTGGAAGCCTATATCCAAAATGCCCGCCAAATCTGTGGCGGCCATCATCCGCAGCTGCCGGAGGATGCCTTTGCCTGGCACCGGCGATTGGCCGAGCAGGGCAGCATGCTGGAGATAAGACCATGAACAAAATTGAGATCTATGAAGTGGGTCCGCGGGATGGATTCCAGAACATCTCCGAATACATTCCGCTCGAAACCAAGCTTGCCATCATCGATGGCCTGATCACAGCCGGGATCCGCCATCTGCAGATGACGTCCTTCGTC
>RZZF01000118.1 GCA_009929975.1 Clostridia bacterium | reverse complement strand
GATTGATGATCGTCATCTGGTTCCGGCCCGGTCGCTGCGATTCAGTTTCACCATCAGGATGGAACATCGTTCTCTTTAAGCCAGGCAAGCCAGGCGGTTCGGTCGACTCGACGCAGACCGAGCCGCTCGGCGTCTGTCTTGTCGTCATACAACTGGCCGTAACGGTTGATCTGTTCGATGACCCGCGGACGGCAGAACTGTCCCTGGCAGATCCCCATCCCGGCCCGCGTACGACGCTTGACGGCATCGATGGTCAGGACGGGAAGAACACGCTGGAACAGTCCGCTGATCCGCTGCTGTTCAACCTGTTCACAGCGACAGATCATCCGCTCTGGTCCGTCCGGCCAAGTGGCCCGATCTGCGGCATCCCGCATGGTATAAGGCAGCGGTCCCGTCATCGCGGCCTCAGCTATCCGCCGCGGCTGCCAGTTGTCTTTCTTAATCAGCGGAAGACCGTCATCGCGGATGATGGCTTCGATCCGTTCCGCGATTGCCGGAGAGGCAGTCAGACCGGGGGATTGAATACCGGCGGCATCAATCCAGCCGCGTATCGAGCTCATTTCGATGATGAAGTCATCGGTTGTGGCAACCGCGCGAACTCCGCTGAAACTGCGGATCATTTCCTTCGGGTCGAGCGCGCTGTTTGAATGGCGCGCCTGCAGCCAGATTGCGTTCAGTCGGTCGAGATCCGTCGATCGGTCGGCTTCACCATTGGCGTCAAGCGCGTCGGGACCGACAATCAGGTTGCCGTAGACGGTCGGAGCGACAAGGATTCCTTTGCCCATAGGTCCCGGCATCGGAAAGAGAACCTGACGCAAACGGTCGCCGCTGCCCCGCTGCATCAGCAGATATTGTCCGCTGCGTGGCTGGATGGAATAGGGCGGCTCACCGATCAGTGAGCGGACCTCAGCGGCGGCCAGTCCGGTCGCGTTGATGGCATAGCGCGCAAGAAAATGATGATCAGGTGTGGACAGGCTGAAGCGATGCCGCTCCGGCTGCCATTCGGCGGCCAGCAGCGGCTGATTCAGATAGATAGCAACGCCGTTGTCGATCGCGTTTTCCGCCAGGGCGATTGCCAGTTCATAGGGCGAGCAGATGCCGGCACCGCGGCACCAGAGGGCATAGCGCATGCGGGGACTTATTTCAGGCTCCAGTTGGCGCAGCTGGTCCTGACCAATGATCTCGAGATCGTCGAGACCGTTTTTACGCCCATTGTCCAGAAGTGATTCCAGATGCGGCCGGTCATTTTCCTGTTCAGTCGCGACGAGTGAGCCACAGGGCTTGAAAGGGACCTGCAGGTCCCGGCACAACTGTGCGAACTGGCGGCGGCCGGCATAACAAAGCTGTCCTTTGAGCGTCTTGTGATGCTCGGCATATCCACCGTGGACGATCGCGCTATTGGCCTTGGTCGCGCCCATCGCCACATCCGGCTCTTTTTCCACCACGGCGATCCTCAGATTGTACCGTGACATCTGTCGGGCGATGGACAGTCCGACCACACCTGCTCCGACGATGAGGATGTCAAGCTCTCGCGTCATGATTCAGGCTGACCCTTAGAATGTACAGTTTTTTCAGCTTTGCGGCGGAAGAGCAGCCAGTTGAGGATCGAGAAATAAACGACAATCGCTGCCAGCGTAATGTACAGAAGCAGGGTGGATTGAGGGGCCAGCCCGACCATCAGCAACAGAGGAAAACCCAGGGCGATCGCGACTGAACTGCCGATGACCAGATTGTTGGCGGCCGGTGTGCGGAAGCCGGGATCGACTTCGCGCAGGAGCAGGATGCCTGTGCTTACGGTACCGGTCATCATGCCGTACATCGACAGCATGCCTTCCATCTGGTAGGAGGGAAACAGACGTTTCGCGGCGAATTTGACATAGAAGAAGGTGACGATTCCGCCGACGGTGGTCAGGACGAGATAGGGCACCCACAGGCCGCTGAGATCATCGATTTCGATGGAAATGATACTGGTGATGATCATGATGTCAAAGGCTGTGCCCGAGATACGGTTAAGCAGATAGTTGTTGGTATACTGCCGTTTCATGATGCCCTTTTGGCGCAGCAGGGAAAGTCCGCCGCGCAGCAGGAGGGCGAATGATGAACCAATCAGGAAATTGAAGCCCCAGATCAGTGGGACGATGGTATTTTCCAGGCCGCTCAGCTGCGGCACATTTTGCACCAGCAGGGTGATGCCGGCTGAGAAGAGGAAAACGAGAAAGTAGACAAGCAGAACGAGAGCGATCTGAATGGTCGATTTATCAACCGCTTCCGTCAAGGGAATTTCATCGCTGTCCGCGACCGGTTCATGGATCGGTTCGGTGCCGGCCGTCAGGTCCTGATCGATCCGCGCGGCAACTCTTTTTTTGCGCACCAGGTAATTGAGATAGATAATCCCGCCGATGCTGGCCCAGAGAAAGCCGGTCGTCGCGATCGCCAGACCGAAAGCCGTACCGCCGGTAAAGCCGTAGACGCGCTGATAGGTACTGCCGATATTATTAGCCTGGCCGGGTCCCTGGCCGAAACCGAGCGGCAGGAGCAGTCCTGCGGCTTTGAACAGGTCAGGAATGAACAGACCGGCCAGCACGATCATGATAACAAGCCCGACGAAGCCCTGGATCAGGTAGCTGCTGACGATCAGCATGCCGCTGCGGACGCCGTCGCGCCGGTTGAGATGCTGCATCGCCGGATCATGGCGGCTCGGCATGCGCAGGCTGAGCGCGATGAACCCGATCGCCGTCATATGGTAAGTCACACCGTCGAGAAAGAGGCGCTCCAGCGGCAGCCAGTCGAGATTGCGCAGGGCCAGTCCGAGGAATCCCGCGATCACGGCCGTCGGCAGCAGCGATCGACGCAGCGGCCGGACTTTGCGGCGCAGCAGATTTCCGAAAAGAAGGAGCAGGCTGACCATGCCAGTCTGAACGATCATGTACCACAGGGATGTGTTGGACAGTGAAAAATCCATATCAATTTCCTCTTTCTCTCAGCGCTTTTTACCTCGATCAATGCTTCTTCAGTTGGGGTGACAGTAAATTGAATAACACCGTGTATTTATAAGCTGAGCGCGGATGGGCGCTGTGAATTTCAAAGGTCTGTTGATCATCGAGTGAAAACTGGAGGGTTTGCGATCCGTGTACGATCATCCGGCTGATCTGGCTGAAGGGGAAACAGCGGATATCGCCGGGTTCGCCGGAGTGTGATGATGGCGGTGGATTGGGCTTGAATTCCAGCCGGTCGGAGAACAACGCGAGTGAACCGCAGCCAATGCTTTGGTCGTGGCTGGCCCGAGAAGTCAGTGTCATGCACTGGTCCACATCATGGATGATCGGTTCTGATCCATTCAGCCATTCAAGCGGCCAGTCAATATTTTTGTCAGAGCGTTGACCAGGCGATGGTTCGGATGGTTTCGCGCCGGGATCTCGCGATGTGGCCTGCAAATGCGATGAATCCTGTGTATGGGAAGTGGCTGTCTTATTGGACATTTCCTCTGTCTGGGACGATGACTGCTGATACGATGACTGCTCATATGATTGGCGAAGCCAGTTGATCTGCCACGCATCCCAGTCGGCGACGGTGTCGAACGTTCGATCTGAAACCGCCAGTTCATCGGCTTTTGAGCGCAGTGGATGAAAAAATCCGTAAACATCAATGGCGACAGAGAAGCCGCAGCGGCAGGCAAACTGGTCATCATGGCTGTGGAGCGTATCGATGCCGTGGCAGGAAGGACAGACAAACAATGTACGTTCAAGGTGTTCGGCCAAGGCCGGACCCCGGAACGCAACAGGCTGCTCCAGCTGCCGCTGATGTTCATAGGCATCAACATACAGTGTTTCCTCAATGATGGTCTGGATATCTTGCGGTCTCATTCCGGCAAGCTCTTCAGCCGTGAGGATACGGGCGATCTCGCCATGCATCCTGCCTTTTCGCCGCTTGCTTGCCCAGCGTGGGGTAGACAGATAGCCGCCATGAATGCGGTAGAGAACCAGTGGACATTTCAACTGGCGTACAAGCTTTCCGGTGGCCGGTGAGATGTGGCCGGTTCGGCCACTGAATGATCGGTTGCCTTCAGGGAAAAGACAGACCACGCGATCAGCAGCCAGTGTCTCGCGGATCGTACGCAGGGTGCGTAGATCAATCTGGGATTTGACGATAGGAATCGGCGCGACGAGAAAGCGGATGATGGCGCTGATCCAGCCTTTGCGGAACAGATGATCGCTGGCAACAAAGTAGATGGGTTCATTGAAGCTGGCCGCGATCATGAACGGGTCCAGATTGCAGTTATGATTGGCCAGAATGAATTTCGCGCCACGCTTGAGCGAGGCAGAACGCGGCGCTCGCTGATAATGATAGGAAAGACGCATGTATAGATCAAAGACAGGGCTCAGCAGAAAAAATACAATACGATGGCGTAGATATTTCACATATCCTCCTGTTCATGACCAGCTGCAAGCAATTTTCATTGGCTGACCGGCTTTTCATTCATGATCGACCGGATGATCAGCCGATGCTGCCCTCAGAATTTTTTTCATTGCCATTACAACAATGACACATGGATTCATTATAACCGATCAATCGTGACTTGTGCCCGCTCAACTTACAGCAACATTCATAACTGATTAATTATTTGACAATCAAACCAATAAGTTTTCTGTGATTATACTCCGAAGCCATCGATTTGTGAACGGTGTTCTGAACGGTGTCTGACACCAAACGTGAAATCAGCCGGTTGAAATATCGATCGTCAGATCAACTTATTCATGAACGAGCCGTGAACATAAAATGTCCAGTCCGTGAATGGTGTCTGACACCATTCATGAACTGGACGCTGGCGGGGCGGGGAATGGTTGGGCGGATCAGGTGTCGTCCTGGTTCATGGCGATATCGTGCGGTGCGAAGTCGTTTTTAATTTCGAAGGTGTCGCCCTCCCAGTTACGGAATATGGCCTTGTTTTTGCCGATGTACAGCAGGTAATTGGGCAGCAGCGGTGTTTTGCCCAGTCCACCGGTTCCGTTGACAATATAGGTCGGAATCGCCAGACCTGATGTATAGCCGCGCAGAGATTCCATGATTTCCAGCCCTTCCTCGAGCCGTACCCAGAATCGTGAGGTGCCGCGTACCTGTTTGGCGTGGAAAATGTAATATGGTTTCACTCTCAGGCGCAGCAGCTGCTGATTCAGTTTGCGTACGACATATTTATCGTTATTGACCCCGGCGAGCAGCACCATCTGGTTGCCAAGAGGAATTCCTGCGTCTGCCAGTAGTGTACAGGCCCGTTCGGCATCGGGTGTTATTTCGGCCGGCGAATTGAAATGTGTATTGACATAAAGTGGGTGATGCTTTTTCAGCATGGTGGTCAGCTGCGGGGTGATTCGCTGCGGCAGTGTAACTGGTGTGCGGGATCCAAGGCGGATGATTTCGACATGGTCGATCGCGCGCAGACGGGTCAGAATATCATCGAGCTGACGATCGCTGAGCATGAGCGCGTCTCCACCGGTAATCAGAACGTCACGAATCTCCGGCTGACTGGCAACATAGTCGATCGCTTTGTCGATCGTCTGACGATCGGCGTGATGATCCTGCTCGCCGATCAAGCGTCGCCGCTGACAGAAGCGGCAGTACATGCCGCACTGGTTGGTCACCTTGATGATCAGGCGATCGGGGTAGCGTCGTGTTACACACGGGGTCGGGCTGGAGCCCGCTTCATCCATGGGGTCGAGTTCGCCTGCAGGGTCCATTTCTGACAATGTCGGTACGGACTGCAGCCGGATCGGACAGTTGGGGTCATGTGGGTCGATCAGCGACAGATAGTAAGGTGAGATTGCGAATCGGTATTTCTCAGACACCTGTTGAATCTCTTTATACTCGTCTTCACTCAGATCAATCACCTTGGCGAGATCTTCAGCGGTCGTGAAACGATGACCCAGCTGCCAGTGATAATCCTGCCATTGTGCTTCAGTCGCACCGAGCATCTGCATGATCCGCAGTTTCTGCCGCTTGATTCGCTCGGCACTCTCAAATCCGGTCGGAATCTGTGATTTAATCGCGGTGTAATC
>RZZF01000430.1 GCA_009929975.1 Clostridia bacterium | reverse complement strand
GCCATGATCATCGGCATCCGTTTTTATGGCCTGATCGGCATTGTGGTCGGTCCTCTGATTCTCTACATTTCGCGCGAAGTCATCCACCTTTTCGGTTTTGACAGCAAAATCCGCCAGTGGATCGGAGCCGTGCTGAACCACATCAGCCCGGCAGACGAACTGGACAGGGCCTTTCAGGACCCGGACAGCACGCCGGATGATCTGGACAAATGAATGATTGATGGATCGGTCCAAAGGCCGGCGGCTGATCAGCTGCCGGCCTTTTGGCTGCGTCGCAGAAAAGCGTTTTGAACAGCCGGTTCCGGCAACGCAAGATAATACATCATACGGGGATGCGGTGTACTCCTGATCGGTTGAAATTCCAGATCGAACAGTTGGGCGCGATCGATGGAAAAGTGCCGGCCCTTCGGCTGGACACATTCCAGGCTCTCACCTTTCAGGATGCGATTGCGCTGTTCAACCAGCGCAAGTCCTCGCTGAGGCAGCCAGGCCCTGACAAGCCCAACGACATCCGCTACGCGCTGGTAATCTTCATGGGCGGCAATCTGGGGGGCCTCCATCGGATCGTTGAAGTAAAAACCGGTCGAAAACGGCCGGTGGACCGTTTTATTGAGATCATCCAGCCAGGCCGGGTCGACCCGCGAATTTCCAGGGTCGGCCAGATAGGCATCGATGGCCTGGCGATAGGCTTTGACCGCGGTCGCGACATAAAAACTGCTGCGCGCTCTTCCCTCAATCTTGAAGCTGCGGATACCGGCCGCGGCCAGTTGGGGAATATGCTCAATCATGCACAGGTCTCGGGAACTGAGCAGATAACTTCCCTGCTGATCCTGGGTGACGATCAGCGGTTCATCGGGGCGGTTTTTCTCCGTAATTTGCCAGGACCAGCGGCAGGGCTGGGCACAATCCCCATGATTGGCGTCCCGGCCGGTCAAAAGGCTGGACATCAGGCAGCGGCCTGACCAGGCAACGCACATCGCGCCGTGAACAAAACTTTCCAGTTCCAGTGTCTCAGGGATGTCGTGATGGATCAGTGAGATTTCAGTCAGGCTGAGCTCTCGGGCCAGAATGATCCGCTGAGCTCCGTGAGCATGCCAGAAGCGGCAGGTGGCCGCGTTGGTCACACTGGCCTGAGTACTGATATGCAGCGGAATATGCGGGAACATCTGCCGCAGCATCGTCAGAATGGCCGGGTAAGTGACGATAAACGCGTCAGGCCCCGTATCAC
>RZZF01000117.1 GCA_009929975.1 Clostridia bacterium | reverse complement strand
CTGGAAACATTTCCCAGGGCACGGCCCCTGCCGGGGCGCCTCAACATTATCATGAGCCGACAGTCTGACTATCAGGTCAATGGCGCGAGAGTCTGCCACAGCCTGTCGGAACTGGGCCGGACGCTGTTGTCCGAAGCTGAACGGCCGATCTGGGTGATCGGCGGAGAAAGCCTGTATCGTCAGCTGCTGCCTTTCTGCTGTTACGCGTTCATCACCAAGGTTGACAGCCGGCGTGAAGCCGATGCCTATATTCCTGATCTGGACGCGGATGTGAAATGGCATCTGGTTCGTCAGGAACCCTGGCTGTCAGGCATCAATACCATGAATACGGCAGAAGAAGAGAACCTCCGCTTTCGATATTGCCAGTATCAGCAGTCAGTCGCGTTCGGTCTTGAACAGCTGGCCCGTTATGATGATATGGTATAACCGTACGTTGTGCCGGACAGGGCAATCCCGCTGCCGCAAGTCTTTATCCGGCCGCGGGATCCTCGTTTTGCTACTGGCAAGCCTTTGTCTGCTCATGACAGCCTGCCGGCCGGCCGGTCATCTGGTATTCCCTGAACTCATATCACAGACAAGACCCTCTGACGATTCGTCCGCAACCGAACCACCCGCTGGATTTTCTGCTGATCTGACCGACCGGCCCAGACATCTGTCGGTCGCTCTGCCGATCGGATCGGACGCGCTGGAACTCCTGCGGCTGTATTTTCTCGCGAACCGCAGCGGCCGCCTGACCATCGCTGAAGAACGACTGTCCGCGATTTCCCTGACCCTGGATGATCTGCGAGTTTATGACGCGCCGCTTGCGTTGACGTTGGAACCTGTCTCGTTTGACCTTGGCGCGACGGATGACCAGCTGCGGCGCTGGATCGCGTCAGCCTCGCTGCCGGATCTGCTGTACCTCGATTCTGCGAATCTGACGGTCATAAAAGAACACCTGATGGATATGACCAATCTCATGTCTGACGCGGATATGCTGGTCAGTGACAGGGTCTATGCCAGCCTGCTGGCGCAATCTGCCGCTGAAACCGGCAACCATGGTCTGCCGTATCTGGTATCAACGCCACTGCTTTTCGCGAATCCGTTATTATTTACAGATTCCGGGATTGATCTGCCGCGCGATGATATGAACTGGCCTGACTTTTTCCAGTTGAGCCGGGCCATCGCCGATGAACTGGTCCGAACGGATCAACACCTGACGGCTGAACTGTTCGAACAAATGCAAAGTTGGCCGCAACAGGCCAGACAGCAGCGTTTTGACCAGTCGAAGTTTGTATTGGCGAATGAAGAACATCTGCTGCTCTGGCTGCCATCGCAATTCGACGCGGCACTGGGCTGGATGGCCGGGAGCGGGGATCAATGGAAGATTGATCATCCGGCGATGCTTGAGACCTGGCAGTGGCTGACTGATTATTCGCTGTCCGGTCTGGGTGTTCATCATCTTGACGACCAGCAGTTGGCTCAGGCCGGCTTGGAGCATGCTGAGACGCGATCTGGCAGAACTGTGCTCTGGTTTGATGATTCAGCCCACCTGACCCGCTGGACCCGCCAGAGCGAGTCCAGGGCGATCGCGATGCTCGCGCCGGCCGGATTCCATATACCCGATTCAGGGGATGATGAGGCCGGTGGTACACAGAGACCGGATCAGACCACGGCACCACTACCGGTCAGTCCGCGTTATCTTGCGGTCAGCAGGCAAAGTGAAGAACCGGTTCTGGCTGGTCAGCTGGCCTTGCTGCTGGCAACAGATCCTGCCGCCCTGATTCTGCAGAGCCGAATCCAGCTGTATGAAGGATATTTTCCTGTTGTTCAGAGTGAGGCGGTCTGGAATATGATGGTCAGGCGTCAGTTGGACGGATCAATGCTGGCACTGCTTCAGCCACGGTTGGAGCAGGCCTCTGTCATGATTCAATCTGAAGAACTGCCAGCCGGTGTCACTGAGACGATGCTGACCAACTCATGGAAGCAATGGGTGAAAAGCCGCAGGGAAGAACCGGCTGCGGCTCCGGCTCCGATCGATTCCGGCCCGTCTGATCCGGAAGAAGCAGAGGGTGCGCAGAACCCGGATGAAAACCCGGATCTGCTTTTATGGCTGGACCAGTTGAATCGCCAGTTGAGCCGGTTATCCGGCGGGAGGTAACGGATGTCTGATCACGAACTACGCATTCAGCCGCTTCGTATCGCAGATGCCGCAAGATTGCGCGGCTGTCCCGGGTTTGACGCAGATCGTCCGCTCGCGGATATCAGCGGTCAGCTCCGCACCTTTATCGGCCGTTGTGACGGTGACGCGTGGCTGGTGCACGATGGATCACCTGATGAGAAAATTCTGCTTGCCGCCGGTTTTCAGCGGCTGCCAGGGTTCAGCCGGCATGCGCTGCTGGTCATTTTGTCGATTTTGCCGGAGCAGGCAGCCGACCAGGGCCTGAGGGCCATGATCCGCCAGGCGTTGACTGACAGTCAGTACTACAGCCTGGAATGGCGTCTTGACCAGGCCGCTCAGGAGCGGATGCAGATGATTCTCAGCGCGGATGGCTGGCAGTTTGTCGCGTCAATCAACCAGTCGGATCCACAAGAGGGGATACAGAAACAGCAGACTGTGATGATCTATGTCCTCTACCGGCCATGCTATCCTTCATTCGGCTATGCGGTTGTTCCGTTTGAGAAAGGATTGTTTGCGATTCTTGGCGGTCAGGACGCCATTGTATCGGCCGATTTTGTCCATGAACGGCAGCCTGCCAAAGACGACTGGCTGCAGGAAACTCTGAATATGCTTGAATTGACCGATGAGACGGGCCGGCTGCTGCCGGTTGATGAGCTGCGGCGCAAGACAGACGAACGGGGAGTCATCCATTCGCAGCTGACCCCGGCGGCACCGGTGGCCGCGGCCCGGCAGGCGGCGGAATATTTTGCCGGCCGGCGGTTTGACTTTGATCTTCCGGTCCAACTTGAAGCGACGGGCAGTTCCTTTCAGAACACCGTCTGGCGCCAATTGTCAGAGATCCCCTATGGCCAGACGCGATCGTATTCAGATCTTGCCCGGCGAATCCGGCCGGATGATGAACAGGCCGGCAGGACGTTGGCACGCGCGGTCGGCCATGCCTGCGGCGCTAATCCTCTGCCGCTGATCGTCCCGTGCCATCGTGTGATCGGGAACGACGGGCGTCTGACCGGATTCAGCAGCGGAATTGAAATCAAAGAATATCTGCTCAACCATGAGTTTGCCTGGCTGGCAGAGTCCGGCCACCAGGGATCGGAGGAAGCATGACAGCCGACAAGCGAATTCTCAAGCCTTCCGTTTTGCTCGCGCCGGTGCCGGTTGTCCTGGTTTCATGTCAGACGAAAGACAGCCGTCCGAATCTGCTGACGATCGCCTGGGCCGGAACGGTGTGTTCAGATCCGCCGATGGTGTCAATCTCCATCCGCCCGTCGCGCCTTTCCCATGAACTGATCAGCCAAAGCGGTGAGTTCGTGATCAATCTGGTCAACGATACGTTGCTTAAAGCCACAGATTTCTGCGGCGTCCGTTCGGGGAGAGACCTCGATAAATTCGCAGCCTGCCAGCTGGATGCGATACCGGCTGAGGGCATGCGTTTCGCGCCGGCCGTACGCCAGAGTCCATTGACTTTATCCTGCCGGGTTCGCCAGTGCATCCCTCTGGGCAGCCATGACTGCTTTCTCGCTGAAGTGGTCGCGGTGGAAGCGGATCCTGTTTTATTTGACCAGAGCGATCGCCTGGCGCTGGAAGAGGCAGGGCTCGTCGCTTATTCACATGGCCAATATTATGCGCTTGGCCGTATGCTCGGCTTTTTTGGCTATTCCGTCGCCGCACCGGATGTCCTGTCGCGGCGCATGGCACACCGGCAGGTTCCTGATCAGCCGAAACAGGGCAGGACATCAGGCAGATCGAACCGGCGTCAGACATCACGAGCGCCGCGCAGACGCAAAAAAACACCCGGTCAGTCTTTCTGACCGGGTGCAATCTTGTCTGAAGCGGATCGATTTACGGATTGATGACCTTGACCTTTTTCAGTTCAGCGAAGCGGGGAAGCCCGTCTTCGATCGCCACCAGGGATTCTCCCTGAATCAGCGGAAGCGCGTAATCAATAAAGGGTTTCAGAACAAAGTTGCCGGCCTCATTGATCCAATCGCGCGGAACTTTTTTCTCAGTATTCGCCACCTCATCAAGCGGAATCAGTTTGATTTCGCACTGATACGGGCCTGATTCCGGACGCTGGAAACCCACCATGAAGTCGGTCATGCCATCCACCGCGCAACGAACGGCGGTCTGGCCGGCCAGGAATGATTCCTCGACATCGGTTTTTGAGGCCAGATGCGCGGCACAGCGCTGCATCAGTGACAGCTCGATACCACGAACTTTGCAGCCGATCTGCTCCTTGAGGTAATTCGCGAGTACAGTCGCGGTTCCACCCAGCTGCTTATGGCCGAAAGCGTCAACCGAGACTTCGCCGACGAGTTCCGGAATAAACAGGCCTTCCTTGGTCTGAACACCTTCCGAAACAGCGATAATGACCTTTTTGTTTTTCTCATAAATCCGGCGGACATCGCTGAGCATGGTCTGAATATCAAAATCAACCTCAGGCAGATAGATGAGATCAGGTCCGTGTCCTTTGTGAGCGGCCAGAACCGTGGAGGCAGTCAGCCATCCAGCATGCCGGCCCATGACTTCGATGACGGTAATCATGCCGGTGTCGTAGACGCGGGCATCAAGATAGACTTCCATGGTTGTCGTCGCGATATATTTGGCGGCAGAGGCAAAGCCAGGGCAGTGGTCCGTACCGTAAAGATCATTGTCTATCGTCTTGGGAACGCCCATGACCCGACATTCATATCCTTCCTTCTGCAGGAATTTAGATATCTTGTTGCAGGTATCCATGGAGTCATTTCCGCCATTATAGAAAAAATAGCGAATATTGTATTTCCTGAAGACTTCAAGCAGACGTCGATAATCGGTATCGTCTTTCTCTGCCTTGGCCAGTTTGTAGCGGCAGGAGCCCAGGGCTGAGGATGGTGTGGTCTTGAGCAGCTCCAATTCGGCCGGATCTTCCTGACCGATATCATAGAAATTCTCATTCAGAATGCCGACGATGCCATTAGCCGCACCGTAGACTTTGTCAATATGACCGGTTTGCTTGAGGGCTTCAGTAAAAACACCAGCCGCGCTGGCATTGATGACAGCAGTTGGTCCGCCGGACTGCCCGAAAATTGCATTGCCTGTCAATTTGCTCATAATTTACCTCCAGAATCATCGCGTATTCATGTGTCAACATAACGAAGATATCATAGCATTGCGTCCAGGTCTTGGCAACTGAATTCATCTCGCAAAAGCCCGTAAATCAGCATGTCACGGTTCTGCCCGCCACGCAGGACATGCTCTCTCAGGCGCCCCTCCGGTTGAAATCCGGCCCGTTCAAACAGCCGGATCGACGCGCGGTTATCTTCAATGACGCGAGCCCAGAGACGCTGCAGACCGAGTTCATGAAAGGCGTAACCCATCAGAAGCCGCAAGGCCTCCGCCGCGAGACCCTGGCCGCGCGCGTCGGGACTGGTCAGGGCGATCCCGATTTCCGCGTGGCTGTTCGTCCAATCCAGACCGTCCAGATTGACCAGACCGATCAGTTGTCCGGCGTGGCGGACCGCGAAAACAAAACTTTCCGTCCCGTCATTCCAGTCATCGAGCAGCTTTCTCAGCTGTAGGCGGTTCAGCGGACGGGCCGTCGTCGGGATATAATAGTAGAGCGATGCCATATCCTGAAAAAAAGACTGAAGCTGATCAAGATCCTGCTCGACCAGCGCGGTCAGATCGATGCGCGAACTGTGCAGGGGAAGATAGCGGGTCGGTTCCGGGTTTTGCATGAGGTGGCCTCCTGGTAGATCATCTGATCACAGTATACCCCGCCGTCGCTGACAACAGAAGCCCGATCGGTTGGCCGGTGTTGAAATAATCGTGCTTGACAAGCCCCGGACTGTACCATATAATTCTGTTCGTGCCTTTGCGGGAAGGCAGTGATATGGTGGGATTAGCTCAGTTGGTTAGAGTGCCAGATTGTGGCTCTGGA
>RZZF01000429.1 GCA_009929975.1 Clostridia bacterium | reverse complement strand
ACCGAAAGATCGGCTATGAAAACCAATGTATCATGGATGAACTGAAATTCAGGGAGGTCCTGTAAGGATGGATGATCATGAAGCGATCGCTCTCACCAACTGGCTGGAAGCCATGTGCCGCCACTGTGATCTTGGCACACTAAAGGCAAAGCCTGTGCCTGTCAGCGGTGGCTTGCTGCATCGGATGTTTCATGTGACCACCGGCAAGGGCGATTATGCCGTCAAAATCCTGAATCCGGAGATCATGGCCCGGCCGGAAGCGATCCGCAACACCATTCTTTCTGAAGAGATTGCCCGTCAGCTGGCTGGCCTTATCCCGGCCAGTACCGCCAGGTTCAGCGGCGGCCAGTCGGTGTTGACATTCGCTGATCGCAGCTTCATGCTCTTTGACTGGCTGGACGGCCGGTCTATCCTGCCCCCGCGGATCACCACGGCGCATTGTGGGGCGATCGGCCGGATACTCGGGCTCATCCACCAGGCGGATATCACAGTTGAAGGCGTTGTCCGACAGCCGGCTCACCGGCCACCGTATGACTGGCCATTTTATCTGGGCGAAGCTGAAAAACAGCAAGTGGACTGGCTGTCGCCGCTGCGGGAGGCCGTCCCCCAATTAATCCGCTGGGATCAACAGTCGATGAACGGAAAAAGGATCATCTCAGATGATCAGGTGATCAGCCACCGCGACCTCGATCCGAAAAATGTTCTGTGGCAAGGTGATCAGCCCTGGCTGATCGACTGGGAAGCCGCTGGCTATATCAATCCCCGGCAGGAACTGGTTGAAGTGATCAATTACTGGACCATCGGTCCGGACGGCCACTATGATCCGGAGCGGCTGAATGCCCTCTATCATGCCTATACGCAATCGATCGACTGTCATGGCATCAACTGGGAACCGATTTTCAACTGCGGCTATGAAAACATGCTCGGCTGGCTCAATTATTGTCTCAGACTGGCTCTGGGGATTGAGGGGCATACGCTGCAGGAGCGGCAGCTGGGTGAAGCGCAAACGCGGCAGACGCTCACGGAACTGCGTGATTATGAATCCCGTTCCGGCGATCTCCTGCAATGGCTGCGGCGCACTGATATTGCGCTATAATAATATTGAAGCGAACGCTTGAAACTATGAGGTGCGCGATGATTGTCGGATGTGTCAGAGAACTGAAGTCTCAGGAATACCGGGTCGGGCTGACGCCGGCCAATGTCGTTGATTATGTCAGCCATGGCCATAAGG
>RZZF01000428.1 GCA_009929975.1 Clostridia bacterium | reverse complement strand
GAGGTGCGCTGATTGATAGTCTGGCGTTGATTGACGCGATTAAGGAAGGACGGATTGGCGGTGCCGGGCTCGATGTTTATGAAGAAGAGTCCGATTTTTTCTACGAGGATCTGTCCGCTTCAGTCATTCAGGACGATGTCCTTGCCCGTCTGGTTACACTGCCGAATGTATTGATCACCTCTCATCAGGCTTTTCTGACTGAAGAGGCACTGAAAAATATCGCGGAAACCACATTTCAAAATCTACAACAGTATTTCAGTGGAGGACCGCTGCCAAACGAGATCTGCTATCAATGCCATCAATTGGGGCAGTGCGATCAGAAACATCAGACGCGCTGCTTCTAGGCGATGTTATCTGATCGCATAAATCGATCAGGAACCGAACGGTGAATACTCAATGCCGAAACTTTTCGCGACATTCAGGCAGGTGCAGCGGCCGCGGTCAATATTAACCCCGTTCTTCAGGCCCTCATCGAGACGGGCGGCTTCGTCGAGGCCATGGTCGGCGATGTTCAGTCCGTAGCTGATCGTCGCGTTGGTCAGGGCCATGGTGGAGGTACGAGGAACGGCCCCAGGCATGTTCGCGACGCCGTAATGAATCACTCCGTCAACTGTATAAACCGGATCATCGTGATAGGTGACCCGGCTGGTTTCGATACAACCGCCCTGGTCAACCGCGACATCGACGATCACGCTGCCCGGTTTCATCTGGGCAAGGTGCTCGCGGCGGACCAGTTTCGGGGTGCTTGCGCCCGGAATCAGAACAGCGCCGATCACCAGATCGGCGTCGCGGATTTCCTCGAGAATCGCCTGTTCGCTGGAAAAGACCGATTTGACTTTTCCGTCAAATAACTCATCAAGTTCGGCCAGCCGCTGGATATTCTTGTCCATGACAATGACATCCGCACCCATTCCTGAAGCGACTTTACAGGCCTGAGTTCCGACAATTCCGCCGCCCAGGACGACAACTTTTGCGTGACGGACTCCGGGTACCCCGCCCAGCAGGACTCCGCGTCCGCCATTCGTTTTTTCCAGATAATGCGCG
This sequence comes from Clostridia bacterium, assembly GCA_009929975.1. Classification (GTDB taxonomy): domain Bacteria; phylum Bacillota; class Clostridia; order Saccharofermentanales; family UBA5734; genus SLHU01. Next base: position 195 of record RZZF01000428.1, on the reverse strand, counting down.
CCGGCCTGGACGCAAAGCCGGCCGGCGACTTCACTCATCGGGCGCAGCAGCGGCAGGCCGCCCCGGCTGTCCGTGACCGTTTCGTAGCCGACCGCCCGGCAGCCGCTGGCCAACAGCGCGTCGGTCAGTGAACGGCTGGCCGCCAGATGCAGATAGGTAAACACAATCTGATCGGCGCGGATCAGTGGATATTCC
>RZZF01000116.1 GCA_009929975.1 Clostridia bacterium | reverse complement strand
GTTCGCGTACACCGAGAATGACATCAGCCGTCATGGCGACAATCGGTATATCCGATGACATCTGTCGAATCTGACGTGCCGATTCGTAGCCGTCCATGACCGGCATGTGCAGATCCATCAGCACCAGACTGAGGGCCTGCTGATGCAGGCGGAATAAATCAATCGCTTCTTGACCGTTATTCGCGATGATGGTTTCGATTCCCGCCTGGTCAAGCAGGGATCGGGCGATCAGCTGGTTGGTCTGGTTATCTTCCGCCAGCAGAACACGGTCGATTCTGTCACCGCTTGCTGCTGGTACCGGCACGGCCGATGTAGCGTGAGACGCACCGACCGCCCGCAGTTTGAAGAGGTCAAGAATTCCATTGAGCAGGATGGACGGGATAATCGGTTTGCCAAGTCCCATGTCCACGCCATAAGTCTCCAACCGGTCAAACAGATCTGTGCGCATCATCGGCAGCAGCATGATGGTCTTCGGCATTTTCCCGATCCGCGCGTTGCGGTGAAGCGCTGAGATAAAATTGAATCCACCATCAGCCGGCGTGTTGTAGTCGATGATCAGTAAATCGAAACGATTTGTGAATTTTCCGTCGGCCGCTTCCAGCATTTTAACCGCGCTGGCTTCAGAACTGGTCAATTCACAGGCCATGCCGAACGCGCTGAGATAGCTCTCGATCAAGGTCATGCTTGAGCCGCTTTTTTCCAGGACCAGAGTCCGGATATCTTTGAAATGGTTGGCGGAAAATGTTTTAATGTATTCGTTTTCTTTGACTTGATCAATCGGCAAGGTCAGCTGGATGATAAAGGTGGATCCTTCTCCGGGTGTGCTGAAGACCTGTATCTTCCCCCCCATCAGACCAAGCAGGTTTTTCACGATCGAAAGGCCCAGTCCGGACCCGCCGAATCGCCGGGTAATACTGCTGTCAGCCTGTGTAAACGGTGTGAACAGCTTATCCACCTGTTCTGAGGACATCCCGATTCCGGTATCGTGTATGGTAAACGACAGATGATACGTTTCCTTCTCTCTGGTGATCAGGCGGATATCCAGCGACACTTCACCCTGACTGGTAAATTTCGCCGCATTATTAAGCAAATTGAGAAGAATCTGCTCAATACGTTTTGAATCACCGAAAAACCAGTTCGGAATTCGCGGATCCTTCGTCAGGACGAAACCGATCCCCTGGGATTCGATTTTATAAGAAACAATATTAACGACATTCTGAATGACCTGATCCATGCTGAATGACGTGATCTCCAGTTCAGTTTTTCCGGCCTCAATTTTCGAATAGTCAAGAATATCGTTGATGATGCTCAGCATATTGCTGGCGGCCTGAGACATCCGCTCCACATACATGGTCTGGGTCAGTGAGATGCCGGTTTTCCTGAGCAGATAAGCCATCCCGGTGATCGCGTTCAGCGGGGTGCGGATCTCATGCGACATCCTTGCCATGAAGCTCGATTTGAAGTCATTGGCTTCATCCGCTTCCTGTTTCGCTTTTTCCAGATCAAGCTGAATCTGCCTGCGCTTCGCGATTTCCCGCCTCAGCCGGATGATCCAGTAGAATGAAACCGCCATGATGATCGCCAGTACGGTGCCGGCAATCAGCACGATACGCAAAATCGGACGGTAGTTGATATCCGTTTCGTAATCAATCCATCGCTTCTGGATCGCGAGAATTTCATCATTTGTCAGGCTGGCCAGCGTTTTGTTGAGGATGCTGACCAGTTCGGGCCAGTCGCTGCGGACCGCGATATACAGGGCCTGCTCTTTTTCTCCTTCAAACGCGATAAATCGCAAATGAGGCAGGGCGTTGGAGCGTACCAGATAATCGGTTGTCGCCAAATTACCGATAAAGGCCTTCTCTGATCCGTTCGCGACCGCTGTCAATGCCGCTTCAACTGAATCATACAGACTCAGATTGATTCCGGGGTGAGCCATCAGATAGCTGTGGTGTGAGCTGTTTCGCTGAACAGCGACCGTCTGGCCGGCCAGATCGGCCAGATCCGTGACATCCGTTTCAGAGTCACGGGTGACGATAACCCGCTTAAAATTGAAATAGGGTTCGGAGAAAAGAAAAAATGCAGCTCGTTCATCGGTCATGGAAACAGCCGGCAAAGCGTCCAGTTCACCGGACAGCGCCTTTTCATAGGCTTGCGGCCAGGTCAGGCCGGCAGCGATCGAAAACCGCAGTCCGGTTTTCTCGCTGATCAAGTCAAGATAATCTGCCGTAATGCCGCGGTAATCACCATTTTCATCGAAAAACTCAAAGGGGATGAACTTGGGATCAACGCCGAGCTCAATCACAGGATGCTGCTCAATAAACGCCCGCTCCGCCTCAGTCAGGATGAGTTCATCTGCCAGAACGTCACGGCCGCCTGCCATACCGCATAAAACAGCGTTCAGCAACACCACTGTCAATAACAGCGCACGAATCATGCTCGTTTTCTGATGGTGAGATGGACTTCGCATGGTTGTTATCCCGCTTCCAATCGGACTTGATGTCTCAATATGGATAATTATATCAGTCCATTTGTAACATAACTCATTTTTTCTTATCAAAAATCAGAGTATGATAAAGAAAATACAGTTTCGTGTGCTGTCCGCCTGTCCATGACGGCCAGGTTTGACAGATAATTTTTGTTAACCGGAGGTATGAAATGGGCTTATTAGGATGGATCGTAGTCGGTGCTTTAGCGGGATGGATCGCCAGCATGATTGTCGGAAAGAATCATAAAATGGGACTGCTGGCCAATATCGTTGTCGGCGTGATCGGCGCTTTCATCGGTGGCTTTATTGTCAATCTGATCGGCGGAGATGGGATCACCGGATTTAATCTGTGGAGCATTCTCGTCGCGACCGGCGGCGCTGTCGTACTGTTGACTCTGATTAATATGGTACGCAAATAGCGTACATCAGGTGAAGATCCGGAAGCTCAGCACAGTCTGGGCTTCTTTTTTCTGCAGATGAAACCGGAGCAGGCTGTGCCTGGATGGAAACGCATTGTCTATTCACATTTTTCCGCGATAATTTCAAGAATTTTCTTGCCGTCGGTCGTTTCGACCGTCAGGCAGATATCCTCATACTTGAGGGTAATCGATTCACCCGGGTTGGGAATTCTGCCCAGCTGGTCCACCATGAATCCGTTCAGGGTATCAAATTCATCGACAGGGAATGGTGTGCCCAGTCTTTTCTGAACATCATATAGACTGGCCGACCCGCTGATCCGGTAGATATCGGTGCTGATGATCGTGATGTCCGCTGATTCCGTATCCCTTTCATCATAGATCTCGCCGACAATTTCCTCAATCAGATCTTCATTTGTTACGATTCCGGCTGTCCCGCCGTATTCATCAATGACCACAGCGAAATGGACCTTACGCTGATTCATTTCTCTGAACAGTTCATCTGTCCGTTTGAATTCAGGAACAGTATAGGGCTCAACGATCAAATCGGCTAATTTGAAATCCGCCGGGTCATGTTCCCCGGCAAGATACTGAACCAGGTGACTGGTATAAAGGATGCCGGCGATATCATCGATCGTCTCATCATAGACAGGAATACGGGAAAATTTAGTCGATTGAATGAACGCGACCACATCAGCCAGACCTGCATCGAGCGGCAGAGCGGCGATATCCGTTCGATGGGTCATGATGCTGGAAATCATCTTGTTGTCGAATTCAAATATGTTGTTGATCATTTCCTTCTCATCTTCAAGGATAGTCCCTTTCTCTCCGCCGATATCCACCATCAGTCTGATATCATCCTCTGAAACCGGTTCATCATCGGCACCGGGGTCCACACCGAACAGACGGACCGCGAGATTGGTTGACGCCGTCAACAGACGGACAAACGGTGATGCGATCTTTGCCAGAACGGTGAGCGGTCCTACGACGCCTCTGGCAATCACCCCGGCTTTCTTCATTGCCAGCCGTTTGGGAACCAGCTCACCGAAAACAAGGGTGAAATATGATAAAATAAGGGTAATCACAATCATGGTGATCGTCTTGACCAAGGGCTCCGGCAAGGAGACACCGGTTCCCATGATCGCCGTAACAATCGGCCCTGCAAAGCTTTCAGACGCGAATGCGCTGGCCAGAAATCCGGCCAGCGTGATACCGATCTGAATGGTCGCCAGAAAACGACTCGGCTCCCGGGTCAGATCAATCAGCAGACGGGCTTTTTTATTTCCCTCGTCCGCCATCCGGCTGAGTTTATTGTCATTGAGCGAAAGCAACGCGATTTCTGATGCCGCGAAAAACGCATTGACAAAAATGAGAATAACCAGTACCAGCAACCTGATAACCATATACGTTTCCGCCTTCCATCTGCCTGTTAATTATACGATTGGACACAGTCTCCGTCAAAGCCGGAGGCCGATGAGATTACCTGACTGTCCCAATCATTCCCGATCAAAACTCATTCCGCTGAACTGAATTTTCCTGATACCCCATAAATTTCCCGACAGACTTCGTATTCTTAAGTAGAAAGGATCAGTCTGACTGAACTGGCTGATCGCATGAAAGGATCACATGCAACCAATTGATGACCGAATCATCGAGGCCAGACAGAATCCTGATTTGCTGGAGCCGATGATCGCGGACTATGAGAGATTCATACTGGCCAGCGCAGCCGATGTTTCCAGACATCACGTGTCCAAAAGCGATGATGAATGGTCAGTCGCCCTGATTGCCTTTTATGACGCAGTCAGAACGTATGATGCGGTAAAAGGCCGCTTTCTGTCCTATGCCAGATTAATGATCCGGTCACGACTGATCGATTACTTCCGGTCACAAGGCCGTCATCACAATCAGGTCAGCCTTGAGCTGGTGGAGGATCAATCACTCGCCGCTCAGACACCTGACTTCGGATTGAAAGATGAGATTGACGCGATCAGTGATGTCCTGGCGAATTATCACATCAGTTTCGACGAACTGGCCCGCTGTTCACCCAAAGCAGTAAAAACAAAGAAAGCCTGTGCAGCGGTCATTCGTTTTCTGCTAGACACACCCCTCCTGGTCAGCCGGATGCGTCAGACCAGAACGCTCCCGGTGAGCATCATTGAAAAAAACGTACCGGTACCCCGAAAAATTCTGGAACGGCATCGTAAATATATAGTGACAGCGGTAGAGATACTGTCTGGTGATTATCCGTACTTAAGTGAATACCTCGCGTTTATCAAGAGGGGGGCGAAGGAATGAAATCAGTTGTCATGGATATAAAGAAGAATCAGGCGATTCTATTGCGTGATGATGGCCAGTTTGCCACGGTCAGCAATCACAGTTATTCGATTGGAGACATTGTCATGGATCAAAAAATCACGGTAAGAAAAAGATTGTATGCGATGGCCGCAACCGCTGCCGCGGTTATTCTACTTGTTTCGGCAGGTGTATTTGCCTACATGACCCCGTATTATCATGTCAGCGTTGATGTCAACCCGGGTATCATGATTCAGGCAAACTGGATGCGGCGAGTCATCCACCTGGAGGCGGCCAATGACGACGCGAAGACAATTACAGCGGAAATTCAATGGAAAAACAGAACCATTGAACAGGTGATGAACGATACAATTGATGAAATTGAAGAACAGGGATATTTTCAGCAGGATGCTGATGTGTTGATCGCGACCGCCAGCAGGAACCGTGAAAAGGCCATGGAACTGGCCGGAACACTGGCTGAAACAGCCCGCAGCCGACACATGGCGAATGTCAGAGTTTCCGCGGATGCGGTTGGATTCAGCATGGTGCAGGCCGCGAAAGATGCCGGCATGACCCCTGGCAAATATAACCTGGTCACCCGCCTGATGGACGAAACCATCGGAGCTGATAATGCCGAGACCTACAGGAATCGTTCCGTTAAAGAGCTGATGGTGGAGTTCGCTGAAGCGCAGCATCAAAACATGATTCAGAACACCGGCGAACAGGATCCGGATATCGGTGAACAAAACCAGAACCGCAACGGAACCGAAATCAACAGCGAAGGCAATCAGTTTGCCGAGCAGAAAGCCGGAGATGCTGAACCGAAGGCCACGGAACAGCGTCAGGTATCGGAACAGAACGCCGGCGAGACCGCTCAGAGAAATACGGGAGGAAATCAACAAGACCCACAACCGACGGAACCAGTTGCGGGCAACTAAACAATCAACCCTTCAATCAGCAACCACCAACGATCAAATGCCGGA
>RZZF01000115.1 GCA_009929975.1 Clostridia bacterium | reverse complement strand
GGCAAAGAACAGTACTGTGACGCTCGAATCAACGGAACTTGCCTGGTTATGCGAACAGATTGCCCTGGTCCAGAAATCAGGCATTCCGCTTCCAGAAGGTATTGATCTTCTGGCCGAAAGTTCTGATCTGCCGCGTCTGACTCAGGTGCTGGCAAAACTGGCGATCGAGATGCGGGCGATGATCCCGCTTTCGGACGCGATGGAGACAATCGGCGGCTTTCCGATGTATCTGGTGCAGATGACCCGGATCGGAGAAATGTCCGGTCATCTCGATCAGATCATGTCCAGCCTGTCACTGTTTTACGACCGTGACGCCCGGCTTCGCCGCAAGGTGCGCAGCAGTCTGCTCTATCCGATGATTCTTCTGGTGATGATGATCGCGGTCATCATCCTTCTGATCGTCCGGGTTCTCCCTGTTTTCCAACAGATCCTGACTTCCTTCGGTGGTCAGATGCCGCCTTTTTCACTGGCGCTGATGTCATTCGGCCGTCTGCTGGCCCGACACTGGTTCTGGCTTCTTCCGACTCTGATTCTCGCAGTGATCGCCGTCATCCTCTGGCTGCGCCGCAGTCCGTCCGGCCGTCGTCTGATGGATCGTGCCCGCCTGTCACTGCCGCTGGTCGGTCCCCTGTACCGAAAAATCTACACATCCCGTTTTTCCATGTCCATGGCCTATCTGCTGCGCAGCGCGATTGATTTTGAAACCGCGCTGGAAATGACGGAAGGGATTATGGATAACTCACTGGTCACATCACGCGTCAGGGAATGCCGTGAGCGGGTCAGCCGCGGTGAAGACGCGTTTGCGGCCTTGCAGGAGACTGCGCTTTTTCCCCGCCTTTTTATCCGGATGCTGTCGCTCGGCAACCGGACCGGTGATCTGGATCAGGTGATGTACCGGATCGCCAGCCAGTATGAAGACGAGATTGATCATCGCCTGACCCGGCTGGCGAGTGTCGCGGAACCTTTGCTTGTCGTCATCCTGTCCTTGATCGTCGGCGCGATCCTGCTGACGGTCATGCTGCCGCTGGTCGAAATCATGGCCTCGATCGGTTGAATCTGATCTGAAGGAGTTGTCTATGCTGCGGTCTGTCCCGTTCAAAATGATCAGTACTGTGATCGCGCTGCTAATTTCGCTCGCGGTTCTGTTTTCTGTGGGCCGGATCATGGGTCGGATTGATGAACAGAGCCGGCAGGCCGGTCTCCAGACCGCGCGGAACGCGATTGAACGGACTGTGCGCCAGTGCTATGCCCTGGAGGGGACGTATCCGCCGAATCTGGCCTATCTCGAAGCGCATTATGGCCTGTCAGTTTCGCTTGAGCGCTATACGGTGTATTACGAGGTCGTGGCCGGAAATCTGCCGCCGATCATTGATATCCGACTGGCTGAAACCCCGTTTGAGATGATGCCGACAGATGAATGGGGAGCTGCCGATGGGACATAAACGGGGATACACCTTGATCGAACTTGTTCTGGTCATGTTTCTGCTGCTTTTTATCGCGATGGCCGTCTTTTCGCTGACCGGTATCGGCAGCCAGTCCTATTCACGATTGGTCCAGAAACAGGATGTTCAGTCAGACCTGAGAGTCGGGCTGTCTTATCTTGATGTCAGGATGAAACAGCACGATGTTTCCGGAGCTGTGACTGTGATGAACGCTCCGTTTGCCAATACCGCTGAAACGGCCAGGCCGGTTTTGAGAATTCAGCGATCCTATGCTGATGTCGTCTACAACCTGTGGATTTATGAGTATGATGGATATCTTTGTGAACTGCTGACCCGGCCGGATGCCGATATCACAGCAGAAATGGGCAGCCGCATCGTGGCCATGGACCAGGTGTTCTTTGATCATCTGACCGAAGACACATTACAGGTGCGGATGAGCCGACGTTCAGACAGCGGTGTCCTGACAACACAGACGCGGACATTCACACTGCGCAGTGAAGGAGGATCATCATGAATCGGCTGAAGACGCGCCGCCGCGGATTCACATTGGCAGAAATGATCATGGCCGTCGCGATGCTCGCTTTTTTCAGCGTTTTTGTGGTCCAGTTGTTTGCCGGTGCTGAACGATTCTCCCGACAGGCGGAGCATCTCGACCAGGCGGTACGGTTGAGTTCGGAATGGGCTGAGGAGTGGAAACGACCGTCTCTGGAAAACGCGTCGGATGAAATTCTGGAATTGGCCGCGAATCGGGTGGCAGGTGCTTCGATCCGCCGTACTCTGGATGATGACTTCCAGATCTGTCCGGCTGAGCAGGCGGCATTCACAGCGACTTTGACTCTCCAGCCACATCCGATGACGGCAGGCGGATCCCAACGCATGGCGGCTGATCTTCTGGATTTGAATATTGTGATCTCGGGTCTCACACCTGACGGGCATGACCCGTTGTACGAGCTGACGGTATCGCGGTATGATCCGGTGGAGGTGAGACCGTGAAGCCTGTTGGACATGGCCGGGTTGGACGAAATCACTGGCGCAGCCGCAAAGGTGCCGCCTCAGTTTTGATTGTGCTGCTGATCGTGGTGCTGATTTTCTTCGGTGTGCTCGCGCTGGTAACCGCTGCGGCTGATCAGCGGCTGGCCTCGCGCCGGGCTGACTGGAACCGCCAGTACTATCAGGCGGATTCGCTTGCCGAATATGTTTATGCAAGCCTGGACGAAATAGTCCGGACCAGCGGACAGTCCGGGCAGTCGGGAGAAAATCTGCAGCGTGATCTGTCAGACTGGCTCGCAGCCGACCCCGCGATCGGTGATTTTTCGCTCAGCCGGCAGAATGATGGATTGATGCTGCATGTTCTGGTCTATCAGCCGGAATGGTCCGGGCAGGGCATTCAGCTGACGATTAAGGTATTGACTGTGGAGACTGGCGCCAAGCTCCGTATCATGGGCTGGCAGCAATGGCAGCCGCCGATTCCGGAAGATGACAGCGCGTTCGACCGATGGGAGGGAACTGACTGATGGAATTCATGATCGAGCTGCTCAGGGAGGTCGTTGAGACTGACGCGTCAGATCTTTTTATCACCGTCGGATTACCGCCGATGCTCAAGATCGGCGGCAGTATTCTTCCCCGCAAGGATGATGCGGTGATTCATCAGGATGACGCTGAGCGGTATGCCCGCCAGTTGTTTGTCCATGACCGGGATTATCAATCGTTTCTCGAGCATGGTGAAGTTGATTTTTCATTTTCACTGCCTGAGATCGGCCGTTTCAGGGTCAATGTCTTCCAGCAGCGCGGTTCTTTCGCGATTTCCGTACGACGGATCTTTACCGTATTGCCGGATCCGGAAAAACTGGGCATTCCAGCGGCGATCATGGATCTGGCTGACGAGCGGAAAGGTCTGGTTCTGGTCACAGGACCGACCGGATGCGGCAAAACAACCACTCTGGCCGCGCTGATCGATCGAATCAACCAGACCAGAGCCTGTCATATCCTGACATTGGAGGATCCGATCGAATACCTGCATCACCACCGGCACAGCATCGTCAACCAGCGTGAGATTGGATCAGACAGCTGTAATTACCAGCATGCGCTGCGCGCCGCGCTGCGCCAGTCGCCGGATGTCATCCTGATCGGAGAGATGCGTGATCTGGAAACAATTTCCATCGCGCTGACCGCTGCTGAAACCGGTCATCTGGTTTTTTCTACTCTGCACACCGTCGGTGCCGCCAAAACAATTGACCGCATCATTGATGTGTTCCCGCCTGAACAGCAGCAGCAGATCCGGGTTCAGCTGTCGACAGTTCTCCAGGCGGTCGTCTCACAGCAGTTGATTCCAACACGAACCGGCGACCGGCTGCCCGCGTTCGAAATCATGAAAGCCAACAGCGCGGTCCGCAACATGATCCGTGATGGCAAGGTGCCGCAGATTGACGGTGTGATCCAGATGAACGCGGCCGCCGGCATGATGTCGATGGACCGCAGCGTGGCCGGCTTATTGACGAACCAGCTGATCGGCGAGGCTGAGGCCATGCTGTACTCTGTGAATCAAGAGGCACTTCGCCGTTTTGCCGGGCTGCCGCCTGCCTGACGCTCAGCATGAAATCATTACTTTTATTCATGATATTGCCTTGACGTGAGCCAGACGGCCGAACACAATAATAGGATAAGCGTTCGCTGTCGAAAAGGCTGACTTGAAATGAGGCTGCTGTCATGTCGTTGTCCATATACAAAGAATTGCCAGTTGAACAGGCTGATCGTCAAGCCAGACCGATTGAGGTCGGTATTGTCGGTCTTGGGCTGATCGGAGGATCGCTGGCCAGAGCGTTGGCATCGCGTGCCGGGGCCAGGGTTACGGGACTCGACCGCGATGCGGATGTCATTGACCGGGCTCTGGCGGAAGGTGTACTGAAAGCCGGCGGTGTTCTCAACTCAGCCAATGACACATTATCGGATCAACCGGACAACCCGGACGATAGCTGGCATCTGCTGGCACCCTGCGAGATCGTTTTTGTCTGCACTCCGGTTGATGATGTCATCCCGATGGCGCTGCAAGCCGCGCGGGTCTGTTCCGGGCTGATAACCGACGCGGCCAGTGTCAAACAGCCCATCATGTCCGGATTGGTGCTGGACCGTTTCATCGGAGGGCACCCGATGGCCGGATCCGAACGCCGCGGCTATGCCCATGCGTCAGATTCCCTGTTTGAGAATGCCCTTTATATCCTGTGTGTCCGGCCCGGCAGCCAGCTGCCGCTCGATCGAATGGAACAACTGGAGCAGCTGATCCGCCAGATTGGTGCGACGCCGCTGCGCATGTCAGCGGAAGCGCACGATCAGGCTGTCGCCGCGGTCAGCCATCTGCCACATGTCGCCGCATCGGCACTGTCTCTGCTGGCGGCTCGTCTTGACCAGGGCGATCTTGCCCGCCTGGCAGCCGGCGGTTTCAGAGATATTACCCGGATCGCCTCAGCGAACCCGCGGCTATGGACCGATATCTGCCAGCACTCAGCACCGTATCTCGTCCCGATTCTTGATCAGTTTCTTGAGTTGATCCAGTCATTTCGCAACGATTTATACACGAAGGACACAGCCGGACTGGAGAAGTTCTTTTTCCAGGCAGGTTTTTACCGCAACACCCTGCCGGTTGACGGCCGTGGTGCCCTGATCAGCCAGAGTCCACTGACCGTCTTTATCCACGATCGTCCGGGTGAACTCGGACGAATTACCACCCTGCTGGGTGAGCAGGGGATCAATATCAGCAATATCCGGATCCGTGAGTCAAGGGCTTATGAAGGCGGCGTTCTCCAGCTTTTGATCGCCAGCAGCGACCAGGCCGCCAAAGCCGCCTGGATTCTGGAGGAGGCCGGTTATGTCTGTGACTAGATTCGGCCTGATCGGACATCCTGTCGCACACAGTCTGTCACCTGCGATCCACGCGGCGCTGCTTCAGGCAGCCGGACGCAGCGGAACGTATGATCTGATTGATCTCGAGCCTGACCATCTGGCGGTCCGTCTGCCCGGGCTGCTTCAGAGGTATGACGGACTCAACTGCACAATTCCGCACAAGCAGGCTGTTATTCCCTTTCTTGACTGTCTTGATGAGTCAGCCCGGCGCAACCATGCGGTGAACACGATCTGCGGCCGGACAGGCCATAATACGGATGAATCGGCGTTCGCCGATGATTGTCCGCCGCTTGCCGGCCTATCAGTGCTTATTCTTGGCGCCGGCGGGGTCAGTCGGACCATGGCGGTTTCCGCTCTCCATCAGCAGGCGGCCGTGGTCCGTCTGCTTGCCCGGCGTTCTGAACAGGCCAGACAGCTGGCCGATGAACTTCGCAGTGAACATCCGGACGCGGATATTGCCGCTATCACTCAGATCGGCGACCTGGATCCCCTTCTTACCGTCGATCTGAATCATACCGGTTCGACATGGGTTCTGCTCAATGGCACGCCGGCCGGCCTGTGGCCGCATACGGACGGACTTCCGTTCCCGGCTGACCGGCTGGCTGGTTTTCGCTTTATCTATGACACCGTGTACAATCCGGTGGCGACCCGGCTGGTTCTGGCCGCGCGTGAGCAGAAGATTCCGGCTTATGGCGGACTGGGCATGCTGTTTGGTCAGGCGGTCAGCAGCCAGCGCATCTGGCAGCCGGGCATCAGCTGGCCGCGGCAAACCTTGAGTCAGATCCGCCAGGGACTGGCCCGCGAGATTCTGCGCCGGTTCCCGGTACAGATTCTGTTGACCGGTTTCATGG
>RZZF01000114.1 GCA_009929975.1 Clostridia bacterium | reverse complement strand
GTCTGGACGACTTTGGCCAGTCGTTTTGAATGCAGCTGCGAAATCATCAGCGCCAGACCGACCGCGGTGACCATGCCCAGGATGATAAACACCGTATTGTATCCGAGCGTGTTGCGGAACATCAATGACGCGTCACGGCCGCCGAAGACAAATCGGAAGTTATCCAGACCGGCGTTTTCACTGGTCAGGATATGGGTTAAAAAGCCCACACCCCGCTTCGGTGCACGGATTTTTTTAAACGCGATGATGATACCGAACATTGGCAGATAGGTGAATAGGATATACCAAATAACTGTTGGCATCGCGAGTAGTGTCAGTTCAAAGTCGTCCATTGAGAAGAATTTTCTCTTCTTTCTCAAATCAGCCACCCTCCCTTGATTGTGCACAGCATGTTTTTGATTTTCATGGCATGGATCATACAAATATCGGAACTTTCAATTTGATTATAGCGAATGTAATGATAATATCAAGATGCATTTTAGAATAATTGTGTTAAGTGCATAAATATTAGTCGATGACGCATGACGTCTGATGACGGCATAAGACAATCACAAAAGGACGGAACAGTTGAAATAAGCGCCTTTTTCGAGTTTATCAGAGACGGATGGCGATCGTTAATGATGATAAGATATAACAAATACGTAAATAAATTCAGTAAAGATATGCCAAATGCAGACGACTTTTTTAAATACGCCTGAAATTATGAAAGAACGTTCATGAATCTGCCGTGGCAGAATCCATGAACGCTCATGACGATTTGGCTTATCGAATGCCCGCTGTTGTTTTTTAGAGGAAGAGGCTCGGACAATTCCAGTAGGATTCCGGCGCGTCTTGCCATTCAGGCATGCTGATGCCTGTATAGTCAAAAACGATTTTACCTTCCCGGAATGTCATCAGACAATTGAGGGCGGACGTGCCGTTCATCCGTGCGCGGCCGCAGTCGATGTAGTTGTAGTCTCCCTCGTTCAGTTCAAGGACCGCGATGTCCGCACAGGCCCCTTCGCTCAAATTTCCAAGATCCGGACGATTGATCAGGCGGGCCGGTTCGCTGGTTGAGCGCATGATGACTTCCTGGAGCGGCATCCCGATATTAAGCATTTTTGACATGATATTGAGCATAGATAGGACCGAGCCGTAAATATTGGCCATATGCAGATCGGTTGATATCGTATCGATAGAAAAGCCATCATTGAAGGCGGGTACAGCGTTGCGGAACCAGAAGCTGCCGGCTCCGTGGCCGAGATCAAAGAAAATTCCTTTTTCACGTGCTTCCCACATATGATCGTAGACCTTGCAATTTTCATCGACAATCGGGAACTGCTGGGCGAAGACATGGGTATGGATATCCTTCGGCCGCATCTTTTTTGTAATCAGATCGCGGTAGGAATTGCCGTGGCGATTGGGCTGGAAGTCCACCATGACCGGTTTTCCCGCCAGTTCACCGGCTTCAATGGTCTTGTCGACGGAGCCCCATGACGGGTGGAGATCATCGAAAGGTTTTGAACCCCAATAGTGCGCGGTCTTGACTCCGACCAGATGCTCAGGGAATGCCTTGATCACTTCCGCGCAGATGCCGGGCTGCAGATCCGCCAGTGTCTGCTCGGATTCCATTTCGACCATGCCGCCGGCCGCGATGTTCAAAAACGCGAGCACCCGGACGACAGACCGATCGATGACGCTTCGCTTGAAGTCGACAAAATGACGCCAGCCGACTGTCCCGGCGTCAACGGTGGTCGTGACGCCCGCGCGCAGCATATGGGCATCGGCGTTGATCGTCGGAATCATGGTTTTAGGTAAAGGCAGCATCGGGTAGCAGTGTGCATGAATGTCGATGATGCCGGGTATAATGTAACACCCCTTGAGGTCCAGAATTTTTTCACCTTCTTCTGACGCGATATCAGGTGCGACCCTGGCGATTTTGCCGTCGTTCAAAGCGACATCCATGATTCCGTCACGTTCATTGGCCGGATCGATGACATGTCCATTCTTCAAAATCATGTCGTACATAGTCGATTCACCCTTTCTATTGCCTGTCGGCTGCGGATTTAGTTGAAATTGCACAATAAAAGTCAATCTAATTATACGACTAATGGTATATATGTCAATCGGAATGGCGATGAAATGTTATATCTAATATTTATCATTTTTGCTGCCGCGTTCGTCTGATCTGTTGACATTCAACAATTGACTGTGTTAGTTTTACCCTGACACTATGCATGATGATCATAATATTCCGGTGCGTGTCATCAGGGTCTGATTGTATAGATTATGTCTTTTGACAGGTGGCGTTTATGGACTACAACTCCCTTCTCAAGCATAAGACTGCCATCGTGACGGGCGGGGCGCAGGGAATCGGCAGAGAAATCGCGCTGCTGTTTGCCCGGCAGGGCGCGACGGTCGCGATTTGTGATGTGATTGAGGATAAGGGCCGGGAAACCGAAACCGCCCTGCGTGAAATCAGCCCGGACAGTTTCTTCTCAGTGGTTGATACGGGAGACGCGGATGCTTTGATGCGATTTTGCCATCAGGTTGAAGAAGCGTTCCCGCATGTTGATATTGTTGACAATAATGTCGGGATCAATATCCATGAAACCGTCACTGAGATAAAAGATGAAAATCGTGAGAGAGTCTTTGATGTCAATCTGCGTTCAGCTATTCTGCTGACGCAGTATTTTATTCCCGGGATGGTTGAGCGGGGATCAGGGACGATTCTGTTTACCTCGACCATCCATGCGCTGGCGACCGTCCCGGTCTATAGCTCATACGCGGTCTCGAAGGGAGCGATTGCTTCGATGATGCGGGCGATTGTCGCTGAATATGGCGATCGCGGTATCCGCTGCAATGTCATCGCTCCGGGGGGGATTCGCTCATCCATGTGGCAGCAGCGGATGGAGCGGATGAACGCGTTTGAATTGGACCAGGCAAAATGGGCGTTCTCTGATCCGCTGCCCTATCATGGGGAGTGTGAAGACATCGCCAATGCGCATCTGTTCTTCGCCAGTGGTATGTCGAATTACATTACCGGCCAGCATTTTCTGGTTGATACCGGCGCGTTCATCAAACTGCACGCGTTTCCCACATACGATTATCCGGACAGCTTTCCGATCTCACGGCGGCTGGACCATATGAAACGCAACTATCATAGAGGAAAAGGACGTGACGCGATGGATATTTACGATCGGCTGGGTGTTAAGAAGTACATCAACGCATGGGATACGATGTCTGTCATCGGCGGTTCGCGCATGGAACCGGCGACGCTTGACGCGATGAAAGAAGCGGCGCAGAATTTTATAGAGATCAAGCAGCTGCATCAAGTGCTGGGCGACTCGATCGCGCAAATGACGCAGAACGAATCCGCTTATATCACCGCGGGCGCTTCTGCCGGCATCATGCTGACCTGCGCGGTCTGCATGGTCACGGGGTCCGGCGGCAGCACGGAGGATTATCAAAAGGTACCGCTGAATACGAATGAACTGACAAGAAACGAGATTGTCGTCATGAAGGGCCATCGCAATCCCTATGATTTCGCGATCCGGGTCAGCGGGGCACGAATCGTTGAAGCTGGCCGTGAAGATGGATGTACGGAAGAGGAACTGGCCGCTGTGGTCAACGATAAGACGGCTGCGGTTATTTTCTTTGATACCCATCACTTTGCCCGGAGAGGGCTCGGGTTGCCCGAGGTTGTCCGGATCGCACACCAGAAAGGCGCGTTTGTCATCGTTGACGGTGCAGCCCAGCTTCCACCGAAAGAAAATTTGTGGTATTACACGAAAGAATGCGGCGCGGATGCCGCTCTGTTCAGCGGTGGCAAAGGATTGCGCGGACCGCAGCAGGGCGGCATTGTGGTCGGTCGACGCGAGCTGATTGACGGGCTTCGGGTCATCGGCCCGCCTAATCAGGGGCTCGGGCGCTCTTCAAAGATGGGCCGTGAGGAAATCGTCGGTGTCTACACCGCGCTCAAGAAATTCCTTGAACCCGGTTTTGTTGAGAAAAAACAGAAATATCTGGCGGATGCCAGCCGGCATATCATCGCGGCTTTGAATGACAGTGGACTGTTTGACTGTGAAGTGATCAGGCCCGGGCCGACAGGGCAGTCCTATGACTGGGTTTATGCCGGTGTGAAAGACGGTTTGAGCGCGTCGGATCTCAGGGACGCTCTGAAAAACGGAGATTCGGGTATTATGGTAGGGGTACGTGGAAACGGCTTGACAATCAATCCGCTCAATCTTGAGCCGGATGAGATCGATCAGGTCATTTGGCATACGATCAGCCGGGCGCAAGCATTATCTGACGACCGCAACAGTTAAGAAACAGGGAGGAAAATCATGAGTAACGCTGAACGAAGATTAAGTGAAATGGGAATTGAGATCGACAGTGTTGACAGAAAAGGGTGTGGAAAACTCGCGTTCCGCCGCTACAGGGACTTATTGTTCATCTCAGGGCATGGCCCGTTCGACGCATCCGGCAACCCATTGATCCAGGGACGGATCGGTGACGATCTGACACCGGAAGACGCTTATGATGCCGGTCGTCTGGCGGCGATATCAATGCTGGCGACCATCAAAGACGCGATTGGAGATCTTGACCGGATCGACTATTTTGTCAAAGCACTCGGACTGATCAATTCCGGTGGCGACTTCTTCGGTATGCCAGCCGCGTTGAACGGCTTTTCGGATGTCTTTACACAGGCTTTCGGCCATAACGGGCAGCATGCCAGAGCCGCGATGGGCTGTGGTAATCATCAGGACAATGTCCCGATTGTCGCGGATATGATCATCAAACTGAAAGCATAAGGGTTTTCATCGGTTCAAAAAACGGATGAACGAGGGATTTATGAAATTTGACCGGCTTCTCGAGTATAAACGATATTGTCTGGCTGGTGACAATGGATCTGCCATTGCCGGTTCCATTGACGACTTGTTTCAGCAGCATGGAGCCTGCGCGGCAGAGGCTGATTCAGATTGTGATATCTTCGTTTATATTGTGAATCAGCCGGACGCCGGAGCACTTGATGAGGTGACGAAGCCGTGCTGCTTCATGACGCAGAAAGCGCTGCGCCCTATGCAGCGGCAGCGCCGCGGGTCTGTCATCTATATAAACCCGACAGAAGCCATGCGGGCGATGGGCTATGCGATCGCGATGGATGTGAGCAAATTTGACATTCGTGTGAATTTCGTTTCACATCTGATAACGGATTCGTCTAAAGAGACCGTCGGCGAAAACGTTGAGCGCTATGCCAACGCGGCACTGTACCTGGCCAGTGATATGAGCAAGAATGTCACCGGTCAGACCCTCTGGACGCATCACGCGGATTTTTCCGCCGCGGATCAGATCCGCAGCCGGTGTGCCGGGACGCAATTTCATGGCCCTGTCAAAATGCTATATGCTGAACCACAATGTGACCTGACGGATAAACTGGTCAGCCGGCTGGGCGGCCAGGTGGTTTTGACCGATGATCCTGATCAGGCCCATACTCTGCTTTTCCTTGTCAGCACCGCGATCCTGCGGCATATCAGTGACCTTCGCGAAGACGAGTTTGACGAAATCTGGCAGACCAATTATATCCGGGCCCATGCGCTTTGCCTGAGGGCCGCACAACGGATGCAATCCGGTCAGGGCGGCACGATTCTTCTGATCGCGACCGACAACCTGACAGGAGGGGCAAGGCTGACCGCGGCCGTGTCTGCTTCTGTGGGGGCTTTAAAGGACTTGATGCTGCAGATCAACCGAATGTATGACAAGGTTCGCTGCAACATCATCATGGCCGGCGCGCTGGCCAATGGGCTTGCGCAGGAATACCAGGATCTTTATGCGGATCAGTATGGTGCGGAGTCAGAGGCCATTCTGGACGGAATGCAGCTGATTCCGAAACGGGACGATGATCTCGATGTCATTGATGCCGCCATTTTTCTCCTGTCGGATCAGTCCTCGTCTGTGACCGGACAATGTATTCCGGTCAATGGAGGCATTCGAACGCTGGCACATGCCAACATGATCTATTATTTCAAAGCGAGGTGATGGCTGTTGCACTCATTTTCGGTGGTTGTTCTCGGGATCCAGGACGGGACAGGATGGGCTGTCGTCGACGCGCTGCGCCGGCAAAGCTGGAAAGTTGCCGCTCTGTATGACACGAGAATCGAACCCGAGACCGTTCCGGCAGGTCAGGGCATCAATCTGCCTTGTGACACAGCGGTGCCGGAGTCTGTTGAAC
>RZZF01000113.1 GCA_009929975.1 Clostridia bacterium | reverse complement strand
AACCTTACCATTACATTGGAGCTAACAGTTCGTCAACCTATCATGCGATGGTTTCATTTAACTGTGATGCCTGTGCCGATTGTCAGACTAAATCTTTTCTGATCGAGGGAACTGCTGATACTTGTACCGATTGTAATATTGATAAGCGCTCTGATAATCTTAACCAGGGTCAGGTAAACTTTTCAATCGAAGGGCAATCGAAAATTGATCTGGATATTACTTCAGCGAATAGAAACTCGCTCAAACTAACCATTGAGCTTGAGATGGAAGATGGCTCAAGAAAAGTAATTTCTGAGTTGATGATGTCTCTCAAAAATGATCAGGGGTTGATTCCTCCATTCCATCGCTTAAGGCTTGATGAATTGAATCCACAGTCAAAATATTTCATTAGTATTCAATAATTAGAGAGGAATCAATATGAAGGATACTTTCAGGCAGGCACTGCAGGCACGCGACCGCGCCCGATCCGTGATGATGTGCCTCGATGCGCTGCAGACCGGAACGACCAGCGTTCCGGTTTTGTATGAAGACATCATCGCGCCGGTTCTCAACAGCCTGGCGGTGCCGGAGGAACAGATCAATGAACTGATCTGGCAGGAACATGCCATGTCGTCCATTGTACGAAGCATTGTCGAGGCCGCCTACCCGTATGTCCTCAGGGAACGGGAAGCACTGGGGCTGCAGATCGCACGCAGCATCCTGGTCTTCTGCCCGGCGCGCGAAACCCATGAACTGGGCGCGCGTATGGTGGCAGATTTTTATCAGATTGCCGGCTATGATGTGATCTATCTTGGCGCGGACACACCGGAAATGACGATCCTGCAGGCGATTTGCCATCTCAAGCCGGACTATCTTTCCATCAGCGTCACCAATCCCTATAATCTGTTCGAGGCGCGCCGGCTGATCCGGCGGCTTCGTGAACAGGCGGGATATGACCTCGAGGTGCTGGCCGGCGGCTATGCTTTCGCGGCTGATCCTTCGACTGTCGCCGCCACCGGCGTGGACCGGCTGCTGCATCGCTTCTCGGATATCCTGGAACTGCGCAATCGGGAGGAGGTGAACGCAGAATGAAACTCGCGTTTCGTATTGCCTCCCGATTTCTTCTTTCCAGCCGCGGCCAGACCATTCTGATTTTGACCGGTATCATCATCGGCGTTTCAGTCCAGGTTTTCATCGGCTCGCTGATTGACGGCCTGCAAAAATCACTGGTCGACTCAACTGTCGGCAGTTCATCACAGGTGACCATTGAATCCGTCGAGCGGAATCAGACATTCCCACTTTCAGACGATCTCCTGGCCGATCTTGACCGCCGCTCCGACCTCACTGCTGTTTCTCCAGTCTTCAGCGCGTCGGCCTTTATGGTCGATGATGAAGCAACCTGGCCGGTCCTGATGCGCGGATTTGATTTCGCGCGGGCTGAACCGATTTATAAGACCGAAGCTCAGCTGGCGGCCGGCCGTCTGCCGGCCGGAACCGGTGAAGTTCTGCTGGGAACCGGCCTGGCTGAACTGACCGGGTATACGGTGGGCGATACACTGATGGTTCTGACGCCATCGGGCGATACACGTGATCTTCTGATCAGCGGCATTTTTGATCTCAAGGTCGCCTCGCTCAATGAGACCTGGCTGCTCAGTGATCTGGCGACGACACAAGCCCTGTTCGCTGCCGGTGACGAAGTCAGTGCCGTCGAGATGCAGGTTGAAGCCGTATTCGCGGCCGATGAGACCGCGTCTTTGCTGGCAGACAGTCTGCCGGCGGATCTCAAAGTGACGGACTGGAAAGTGGAAAATGAGCAGCTGCTCAGCGCGTTGTCCGGCCAGTCGGCTTCCAGCTACATGATTCAGGTGTTCGTCTTGCTCGCCGTTCTCCTCGGCATCAGTTCGGTTCTGGCAATCTCGGTGGTCCAGAAGTCACGCCAGATCGGCATCCTCAAGGCGATGGGCATCCGCAACCGGACCTCCCGGCAGATCTTCCTGATTCAGGGCTTTCTGCTCGGCCTGATCGGCGCGCTGGCCGGGGTCGGCCTCGGTCTCGGCCTGTCCGCGGTGTTCTCGACCTTTGTCCGCAACGCGGACGGTATGCCGCTGGTGCCCTTCTATTTTGATCCGGTTTTTGTTTCCCTGTCCTTCCTGATTGCCGTCGCGGCCGCAACGGTGTCTTCGATGATCCCGGCAGGGAAATCCGCGAAACTGAATCCGATCGAGGTGATTCGAAATGGCTGATATCATCAGGCTGGAAAAAATCAGCAAAACATATGGCACAAAAGTCAAGACCCAGGTCCTCTTCGACATCGATCTCGCGTTCGCGGAGCAGAGCTTCAACGCTATCATCGGCCAGTCCGGCAGCGGAAAATCCACGCTGATGAACATCATCGGAACACTGGATCAGCCGACACGCGGAGAGATTTGGATCAATCAGATCCGGACCACGGACATGAACGCTGATCAGCTGGCTTCGCTGCGCAATGAGACCATCGGGTTCATCTTCCAGTTCCACTATCTGCTGCCCGAGTTCACAGTCATGGAGAATGTCCTGATGCCCTGGCGGATCCGCGGCCTGCCGGTCATAAAAGAAGTGCGTGACCGCGCTGAGGAACTGCTGGATACCGTTGGGCTGAGCAAAGTCCACAATAATCTGGCGACCGCGCTCTCCGGCGGCCAACAGCAGCGGACGGCCATTGCCCGCGCGCTGATCAATCAGCCGAAAATTGTACTGGCCGATGAACCGACCGGCAATCTCGATTCGGCGACGACGGACACCGTCTATCAGCTGCTGCGGCAGATCAACCGGAAAATGAAGACAACTTTCATCATCATCACTCATGACAAGCGGGTCGCTGAACAGGCTGACCGGATTGTCGAGATCAAGGACGGCCGTATCGAAATGGATGTGCGGAACCCGATTTGATCTTCATACCAACGAAATAAGTCCAGAAAAGGAGCTTGAACATGCGAAAAATAAGACTTGGACGCACCGGCCTTCTCGTCAGCAAAACTGCCTTTGGCGCGCTGCCGATCCAGCGGGTTGACCGGGAAACCGCCGCACAGATACTACGCCGTGCCTATGACGCCGGCATCAATTTCTTTGATACCGCCCATGGCTATTCCGACAGCGAGGAGAAAATCGGTTATGCGCTGTCCGATGTCCGTGATCGGATCATCCTCGCGACAAAAGCACCGTCGCAGACCAGAGATGGCGCCTGGCGGGAAATCGAGACCAGTCTGAAACGGATGAAAACCGGTTATATTGATCTGATCCAGCTGCACAACCCACCGGTCTGTCCGGATCCGGAGGATCGAAACAGCGCGTATGCCGCTCTGCTCGAGGCTAAGGAGCAGGGGCTTGTCCGACATATCGGCATCACCAATCACCGGACGGATGTCGCTGAAGAAGCGGTTCGGTCCGGCTTGTATGAAACCCTGCAGTATCCGCTCAATTATCTGTCCAGTGAACGGGAGCAGGCGTTGATTGGCCTGTGTGCCGAGCATGATGTCGGCCTGATCGCGATGAAAGCGCTCTCGGGAGGCCTGCTGACCCGCGCCGATGCCCCGTTTGCCTGGATGGAGCAATATGCCAATGTCGTTCCGATCTGGGGTATTCAGCGGATGTCGGAGCTTGAGGAATTCATCACGCTCGAGAGCGATCCGCCGCGTATGGACGGCGAAATCGGGCAGGTGATCGCGCATGACCTGAAAGAACTGCAGGGTGATTTCTGCCGCGGCTGCGGCTACTGTCTGCCCTGCCCGCAGGAGATTACCATTCCGATGTCCGCCCGGATGTCACTGCTGCTGCGCCGCGCGCCGGCCGGTCCGTATCTGCAGCCGGAATGGCAGGAAAAAATGGAACGGATTGAAACATGCATCGAATGCGGCCAGTGCCGCAGCCGCTGCCCCTATGAGCTGGATGTCCCGAATCTGCTGCGCCGTCAGTTGAAGGATTACCGTGAAGTACTGGCAGCGCAGTCCTGAACAGGACCGCATGCCTCGTTAATTTAACTTGAACAGATGATTGAGCAGCGAGATGCCGGTCGCCGTCCGGAAATAGGCATCACGAAAACTGGTGATCGCGCTCAGCGGCAGCCCGCCTTCGTCTGAATTGACCAGAAAATCCGCTTCGATCAGGATCTGATGATCAAGGCCGTCAATCGGGTTAAGGGTGTGGTGATGGCCGATCAGCCAGCAGATCCGGCTGATCCGGTCCTGCGGCAGACCAAGCTCGCTGAGCATGGCCTGTGCCAGCGGCGGCCCTTCTTTTTCCTGCCATGGCCCGGCCGCGCTGTTGTATTTTTCCAGACTGGGCCTGATCCCGATGTCGTGGGTCAGGGCGGCCAGTTCAATCAGCTCCTGCAAAGCCGGATCATCCGTTTCCCGCAGTGCGATCAGCCGGGCATAGGCCGTTACCTTGAGAAAGTGGGCGATCCGGTCCCGCTGATCCTCTTCATGGTGTATCATCGCCTGGGCGACGCGTGTGATATCAGACATAAATACCTCCGGCCGGTTCAAACTCTGCAGGCGGACTCAGTCCACCCTGCGCGGCGGCCTGCTGTCAGCATAATTCAGATCATATCTCTGGTCAATCCGAAAGCATCAAGCGGCCTTTTTTCGTCATCTTCTCCTGTTTCATTCCATTATATGAAGCGCTATACTGAATGCGGAAGTTATACTTCCTACAAACTGGAAGAGAGAGGGAGTCTTTATGCTTAAGGAGTTCAAGAAGTTCATCCTGCGGGGCAATGTGATTGATCTGGCAGTCGGCCTGGTCATCGGTACGGCGTTCAATGCCATCGTCCAGAGTCTGGTCAAGGACATCATCATGCCGTTTGTCGGCTATATCACCGCCGGGGTCAATTTCACCGAACTGAAAATCATGCTGGCTGAAGCGGAAATGGCCGGTGAGGAAGTCCTTAAACCGGAAGTCGCGATCACCTATGGTAATTTGATTCAGGTGATCATCCAGTTCCTGATCGTCGCGCTGGTGATTTTCTTCATCGTCAAGGGAATCAACCATATGCGTGATGCCGCGGAGAAGCGGATGCGCAGGGATGCCGGTCTGCCGGAAGAAGCACCTGCCGCGGACGCACCGCCGGCTGATGTGGTTCTGCTGACTGAAATCCGTGATCTGCTGAAGAAAGACCAGGCCTGAACCAGACGCTTCGCGCGTTTCAGACCGGGAACAGCATCGACGCCAGATAGATCACCCCGGTCAGGGTGAACGCGCTGGCCAGTGTTGACACAACAACCACCTGGGTTGCGAAATCCGGGTGGTTGTCGTATTCCACGGCAATCAGGGCGCTGTTGACCGCGGACGGCACGGCGGCCGATATCAGCAGAACCTGAGCGACGATACCATCGATGCGCAGCAGCCAGATCAGGGCGAGCGCCATCAGCGGCCCGATCAGCAGCCGGGTCGCGACGGCCAGATAGACGGTGCGGTTGCGCAGATGAATACGGCTTTTCGCAAGCTGGGTTCCCAGTGTAATCAACGCGACCGGGACAAGACCGCCGCGGGCGTATTCCAAAGCCGGCCAGATCGGGATACGGGTAAAGTCATAGGGGATGGCCTTGAGAATGAATGCCAGGGAGATCATATAGATCGCCGGCATCTTCAGGACATTGAGAACGGCCTGGCGCCAGTGAAGACTGGCCCGGCCGGCATTGAAGAAGCCAAGCGTGTTGGTGGTGATATTCTGAATGACCAGGACCATGATCTGGATTGTGACCGCGAGGGAGAGATACGGTGTTTCGCCATTGACCACAAAGACACCGGAACTGAAGACCAGTGTGACGATCGGAATTCCGATATTGCCTGAGTTATAGAACATGACGGAATTCTGAAACGCGCTGGTCATACTGCGGCTGTAGCCGCGGATCCGGGCCAGCAGATGGCTGACTGCCATGTTGCCGAGCAAAATCAGCGCGGTGACCAGCATCGCCAGCAGGGCATCGGTTTCGATCGCGGTCTGATACAGATTGACGAAGGTAAAGACCGGGACAAAGACATAGAAATTGACTTTCAGCAGCGCGTTGATATCAAGATTGAAGGCACGGTCGAGCACGTATCCGATCAGGATCAGAAAAAACAGAGGCAGAATATTGCGGCTGAGAATATGCAGAACAATGTCCAAAGTGGATCCTTTCTGTGGATCTGTCCGCGCTCAGAGCAGAGACGGCTTGCAGATCACATCGTGAATACGGCTTTCGAGCGCGTCAAGCAGCTG
>RZZF01000112.1 GCA_009929975.1 Clostridia bacterium | reverse complement strand
GTGTACGATCGCCGTACCTGTCCCAAGACTGACGACAACAGCCTCCGCCAGTTTGGATACATACAGCCCGCCAAAGCCGATGGCCTTGAATTCCTGGGTACGAATGGTCGGGATCCCGAGCAGATTGCTTTTGATACGGGACGCGCCGACACCGGTAACCATCACTCTGGATATATCCGACAACTGCAGCTGGTTTTCAGTCAGAAAAGACCCCAGCGCGCCGAAAGCCGACGCGACGGGGTCACTGGCGCGAACCAGGGCCCGGTTGAGCAGGCTGCCCTGGTGCAGGCCGATTATTTTTGTTGTGCTTCCTCCAATGTCAAGACCAATGATGATTGACACAAGACTACCTCTGGCGGTGGCGGGCGGTCAGCTGAACCGACAGGAAATCAGCGGACACCGGCCGTCTGGCGGATATACTCCATGCTCTGATTGACAATACCGCCCTCGACCAGCGATGTACTGCGCGGTGCGACAACAAAGATGACCGATGACACCGGCATGACTTTGCCATCCAGAGCATAGGCCGCGCCGGTGATGAAGTCAATGACGCGCTGGGCCACTTTCGGATCCACTTTCTCAATATTGCAGATCACTGTTTTTCCGGATCGGATATGGTCACAGGCCTGTTGCGCTGATTCGATATCAGCCGGCTGCATGATGACGACCTGCTGCTGACCGGGCGCGGACTTGAAATCCAACACCTTGCCCTGCTGACGGCGGAACGGACCCGCTCTCGGTTCCTCCGGTTCGTCGACAACTTCCTGGCTCTCATAGGATTCTTCTGCCGCTTCGTATTCATCCTCATAATCAAGGTCATCCTGGTAATTGTTCAGGCGACCAAACAATCTATTCAAAATATCGGCCATAACCGTCTCCTCCTGATTCGAAATTAATCTGATCTGATTATAGAAATCGCTTCTGGCAGATGCAATCGAACTGAAGCAAGCGTAAGCCGGATGTAACTCCTCTGAAACAAAAAAGCGGCCATGTCACAGGAAGATGACAAAAAGGGGCGGATCCGCGGTCATACCGGACGCGGCCCGAACAGCGCCGTTCCGATGCGGACATGCGTCGAACCGCAGCGGATTGCCTGGACATAATCCTGGCTCATCCCCATCGACAACAGATTGAACTCAGCCTCCGCAGGCATCTGCGGCCGGATCTGGTCAAATAACCGGCGAGTCCGCTCAAAGGTCGGCAGCGTGTCATCAGGATTGGCCGAGGGCGCTGCCATGGTCATCAGGCCGCGCAGACGAATATGCGGCAGTTCCAGGATCTCATGCACATATTCTGCCGCCTGGCTCACAGCAAATCCATGTTTGGACTCTTCTCCGGAAGCATTCACCTGCATCAAAAGATCGGTCCTCAGACCCCGTCTCCCGCTCAGCCGGCTGATCTGCTGAATCAGTTCCAGAGAGTCGGCTGAATGGATCAGCTCACAACGTCCGATCAGGTATTTGACCTTGTTTTTCTGCAGCGTTCCAACCATATGCCAACGCGGCAGGACGGCATCTTCTTCCATCGCGTCCTGTTTCTGCGTCAATTCCTGAACCCGGTTCTCACCGAGATCGAGCAATCCGCAGTGAGCCGCCAGCCGGGCCATCGCCACAGGAAACCGTTTGCTGATGCCGACGAGGGTAATCGAATCCGGCAGCCGGCCGGCGGCTCCCGCCGCCTCTGCGATCTGTTCACGGACAGCGGCCAGACGACAGCGGAACGCCGTTTCTTCCTCATTTGTCCACGGCTGATTAATCGTTGCCAATAAACTCACCTTCTCCGATCGATTCCGGGTTGACGACAATGACCGTTGACAGAGCCGGCTGCAAAGCCTCGCCCGCCAGGCCGTCGACAATCGCGAACTCACGGTCGCGGTCGATCACCGCGACCCGTATGGTCTGTGTCTTGCCGTTGAGAACCGTCATCAGAGACGCTTCATCCCGGTTTTCGTCAAGGTCAAATAGAGCGCTGACCGGCGCTCTCAGGCCGGAAGTACTGGTGAGTGTGAGGTCGGCCTGGACCGTTCTCCGGTCAGACAGGCGCTCCACCATGCGGTCACTGCTGAATACCGCGAACACACCATCGGCGAACGGTTCAACCCGCAGCAGTGAACAACCGGTGATCGTCAGATGATCATTGGGCAGTGTGATGTCATACAGGCGATCCAGAGCCAGATCGCTGACCCCGACATCGGGCAGGATGAACGCGAATGCCTGGCGGTGGCTGGAGGTCAGACGCAGAACCGGCTGCTCCGCGCTGACCTGCCCGGCGGCCGTCTGCATCTCCCGCGTGCCGCTGAGCAGTTCATGTACTTGTGTCGGCGGCAATTCAAGCACGATCTCATTGCGCAGTGTCGCTTCAAGCCCGTCAAGTTTATAGGAGACGATCCCGGGATCCTGGCAGTACAGCGTTCCTGAATCAAGTCCGAGGCTGAGTTCCAGCTGATGGCGGAGGCTTTGCAGCTCCGTGATGCGGGCATCACGGAAATCGATTCCGGCCAGTTTGCCGGTCCGCTGTTCGAGCAGGACGGTGATGGAAGCCTGATAGGTGGAGAGATTGCTTAAATCGCTGCGGCTGGTATCGCCGCGGATCAGTCCGGCCAGTCCGGCCAGCGCGGCATGGCTTTCATCGTAAATCGCCCGTGCGCCGCTGCCCTTTCCGCTGTTCATCAGCTCGATCTGAAGTTCTGTCAGATCTTTTTCGACTTTCTGCAGTTCTCTCAGCTGCTCCTCACGGTCCGCCGGTATGATCAGAGCCAGTTTCTGGCCGGCCGCGGTGCGGCTGCCTTCTGCCGCGAGCGGCTTGATCAGGCCCGATGCCGGCGCGGTATACACGGTCTCATCGCGGATGATCAGGCCCTGAGCCCTGACAGTATCATCAATCCGGCCCTCACTGAGGAATATAAAACGGGGCTGGGGTCTGGCCTGCTGCATGACTTCAATGATCAGGAGGACGGTCACCAGCATGATCACGAGAACAAACATCGCCATGCCAACAGCCCGGCTGCGGGCTTTCCTCCGTTCGATCGCCTGAAGCCGGCGGGCCGACTGTTCACTGCGGCTGCGGGGTGATGACGCCGCTTCAGTTTCGCCCTGCCCGCCACCGGCAGCCGGGCGGCCGCGCTGTGGCTTGACCGGGGGCCGGCGCAGCCTGTCCGTCTTCTTTTTACCGCTCCGAAGACGACCGGAACGGTTGTCTGATGGTTGATCGTGCCGTTTCATCTCGGAGGATGCTCCATTTTCTCAACGGCCATCATAATGGCCAGGCGGACCTGGTCGAAGCTGAGACCGCCTTGCAGATAGGCAGGATATGGCGGGCGCAGCGGACCGTCGGCTGATAATTCAATCGACGCGCCCTGAACAAAAGTACCGGCCGCCATGATGACCGGATCCTGGTAACCCGGCATCGGCCAGGGCTCAGGCTGAACGAAGCTGTCGACCGGTGAGGCGGCCTGAATGGCCTGGCAGAACTGGATCAGCTTCTGCTCCCCGCCCAGCAGAACTGATTGTATCAGGTCACCACGCGGATCGTCCGGTCCGGGGTGGCTGGTAAAGCCGGACAGCTCAAGCATTGCCGCGGCAAACACCGCGCCCTTGAGACTTTCAGCCACAATCAGCGGCGCCAGGTAAAAGCCCTGGGCGATCAGCCGGTTGAAGCCGAGTGTGGGGCCGACATGGCTGCCCAGGCCGGGAGCTGACAGATGCACCGCCACCTTCTCAACCAGATCCGCCCGGCCGGCAATATAGCCGCCACTGGGGCACAGACCGCCGCCGGGATTCTTGATCAGGGATCCGGCACAAAGATCAACCCCTGCATGGCAGGGTTCCTGTGTCTCGACAAATTCCCCATAACAGTTGTCGGTCATGATGATCGCCCGGCTGCCAGCTGAGCGGACTATCTCAACAATCGACGCGAGATCCGCATGGCGCAGCGAACGACGCGTACTGTAGCCTCTCGACTTCTGGACAAGCACCACGCGGGTTCGCGGCTGCAGTGCCTGGCGGATCGCGTCAGCGTCCGGACTCCCGTCCGGACTAAGTTCAACCTGACGATAGGTGATGCCGAAATCAGCCAGACTGCCCTTATCCTCTGTCTGACCGGGCTGGCCGATCGACTCAAGCAGCGTATCATAGGGTGTACCGGTGACCGAAAGCAGTTCATCTCCCGGTCGCAGCAGCCCGAACAGGCAGGCCGAGATCGCCTGGGTGCCTGAACTGATTTGCAGCCTGACCAGAGCCGCCTCCGCGCCGAATACATGGGCATAAACCTGTTCAATCTGTTCACGGCCGCGGTCATCATAGCCATAGCCTGTTGTTCCGCCCAGCGCGCTTTCCGCCAGGCCGACTTCACGCATGGCTTGAATGACCCTCAGCTGATTACTCGCCCTGGTCGCGCGAATTCGCGTGAAAACAGGCTCGACACGGGTCAGAGCCTGTTCAGACCGATCATACACATCACGGGAAATACCGAATGAAGCGAAATCAGCATAACTCAAGTACCGTAAACCTCCTCGCGGTCCAGCACCCTGATTCCGGTCTGGCGCAGACGTTCCAGAGCTTGCCGGGGATCTTCGACACGAATCACGACAATCGCGTCGGTTGAGAGGCGGCCGACATAGGCGTAAAGATAATCCACCGAAATGGACGCCCGGCTGAGGGTATCAAGCGCTTCATCAAGCGTTCCCGGCTGATCGGGAATCGCGATGGCGATCACATTGGTCGAGCTGACCGTAAATCCATTTTCCGTCAGGGCGGCCTGGGCGGCTTCCGGCTGATCGACGATCATGCGCAGGATGCCGTATTCCGTCGTATCGGCGATATACAGGGCCCTGATATCGATCTGCTGATGATGCAGGATCCGTGTCACCTCGGCCAGGCGGCCGGATTTATTTTCAAGAAAGACTGATATCTGCTGGACAAGCATGAATCGGTACCTCCATATCTAGACTGTCAGATTCACGACAGAGACGTTACGACAACGCCTGTGTCAGGATTGATTTTATTATATCAGATCCTGCTTTAAATGCCGCATGATTCAACCGGCGGTATTTTTCCGGGAAGACCTGGTCGATCGATTGTTCGATCATCGCGTCATTCCAGCCGAGAAAAACAGACAGCGCGCCGGCCATGACCACATTGACGGCCCGGGTGCTTCCGGCCTGCTCAGCCAGACCGCGCGCATCGAGTGAATGAACCGTTCCCCGCCCGTCAAGACGCTGTTTCAGTTCATCCGGGATTCGCGGGGGATACTCCGCTTGGCCGGTCGCCACCGTAACCGGCTGGATCTGCTGCCGGTTGACAAGCAGAACGCCGCCGCGCCGGAGCAGCCCTGACCAGCGCATCGCTTCCAGTTCCTCAAACGCCAGAATATAATCGGCGGTCCCGGCTTCAATCACCGGTGAGAATACTTTCTCTCCCATCCTGACATATGTGATCACACTGCCGCCTCGCTGCGCCATACCATGGACTTCCGACACTTTGACATCAAGGCCCTGCAGGATCGCCGCCTGCCCCAGCAGCTTGCCGGCCACCAGAGTTCCCTGGCCTCCGACACCGGCCAGAACGATATTCACTTCACTGGTCATGATCGGTTCCTCCCTGCAGCAGCGCGTCAAAACGGCAGACACGGACACACAGACCGCAGCCGTTGCAGCTCTCCGCGTCAATCTGCGGATAGCCGTCGGGTCCGGCAACAAGCGCCGGACACATGATCTTCATGCAGGCCCTGCAGAGCCGGCATTTCTCCCGGTCCAGACGGACGACCTGCTCCGGCTGGCCACGGCCCTTTGGAATCAGAGCACAGGGTGCGCGGGCGATCACAACCGACACCCCGTCACGCTTCATTTCCTCTGCGATCACCGTCTGAGCGGTGAAGGTATCGGTCGGATCCACAACCTGGACTGAGTCCGCACCGATCACCCGGCACAGCGCTTCCAGATCAATCGACGGAGCCGGCTGATGGCGGATATCCAGACCGGTTGTTGGGTTTTCCTGATGTCCGGTCATTCCGGTGATTGAGTTGTCGAGAATGAGAATCGTGCTGCGGCTGCGGTTGTAAACACTGTTGATCAATCCGGTGATGCCGGAGTGGATAAAGGTCGAGTCACCGATCACCGCGACAGTCCGCTCAGCCATCTGGTGATCCGACGCGAGATCAAAGCCATGTGCCATGCCGATTGAAGCGCCCATGCAGACACAGGTATCCATCGCGCTGGTCGGATTGAGCGCGCCAAGTGTATAAC
>RZZF01000427.1 GCA_009929975.1 Clostridia bacterium | reverse complement strand
GTCCATGACCTGGCCGGGATGAGATGCCAAAAGATGAAGAATCTCGACTTCTTTCGGTGTACAGGCGATGATCGTGCCGTCGAGACGGACCTGGTAGTTTTCCAGGCTGATCTCCAGCCGGTCGAAGCGCAGGGTGCCTGAACTGTCGGTCTGGCGGTCGCCGAGCCGCCGCATGACGGCTTTGATTCTGGCGATTACTTCGCGTGGACTGAAGGGCTTGACGATATAGTCATCGGCTCCCAGTTCGAGCCCGAGCACACGGTCGATTTCCTCGCCTCTGGCGGTCAGCATGATGATCGGCACTTTGCTGGTTTTGCGTATTTCACGGCAGACATCAGTGCCGGATCGTTTCGGCATCATCAGATCAAGGATGATCAAATCCGGCTGCTCCTGCTCAAATGAAGCCAGAGCCTGTTCGCCGTCAAAGGCCGAACTGTAATAATAACGCTCGGCGGCAAGATAAATGCCCAGTGACTCATGGACAACCGGATCATCATCGCAAATCAGAATATGAGGGGTGCTGGCCATCGGTTCACCTGCTTTCACGCGCATGATTATTCTCCATTATAAACCAAAACAGCTGATGCCTGCATGATTGTCATGATTGTTCAGAATTGTGCTATAATCAGGCCAGTTTTCAGGGAAAGAGGCATGATCATGTATATCGCGAACCGCTGGCAGGATTATGAACTGATGGACGCAGGCTCGGGCGATAAACTTGAGCGCTGGGGCGACTATATCCTGCAGCGTCCCGATCCGCAGGCGATCTGGCCGCATGACCAATGGCCGAAGCCGGACGCGCTCTATCTGCGTGACGGCGGCGGTGGACGCTGGCAGGCGCGGCGGCCGCTGCCGAAAACCTGGCAGATTCGTTATCCGGGTCTTTATGGAGATCTGGTTTTCCAGGTTGAGCCGACAGGGTTCAAGCACACCGGTCTGTTTCCCGAGCAGGCGGCCAACTGGGATTTTACCAGCCGGATCATCCATCAGGCGAAAGAGCAGGGGCGCACGGTCAGGGTACTCAACCTGTTCGCCTATACCGGAGGAGCAACCGTCGCCAGCGCGATGGCCGGAGCGGATGAAGTGGTTCATCTTGACGCCTCGAAAGGAATGGTCAGCTGGGCCCGGCAGAATGTTCAGCTGTCCGGACTGGGCGACTGCTATATCCGCTATATCGTAGACGATGTCCTCAAATTCGTAGAGCGGGAAATTCGGCGTGGCAGGCGTTATGACGGGATCATCATGGATCCGCCGGCTTATGGACT